>JAFPAZ010000146.1 GCA_017390645.1 Lachnospiraceae bacterium | reverse complement strand
TCTTTTGTAACATCTTTCATCGCCACATGGTCAAATCCCCCACTTTGACGGAAAGATTCTTCCTGAAAGGAATTAAGAATCGTTCCACCTATGGAGAAAATACTGGAAAAAAGAATCGTAGTAAGGGCAATGGCGATGACTGCCACCTTGTTTCTAGTCTGATTTACCTTAAGACTTCTTAAGGTCAGCTTCCAAATTAATTTTCGATTGTTTACCTGAAACATGGTTTACTCACCCCTTTTCTTAATTTTTCCATCTTCTATTTGTATGATTCTATCCGCTAACTGGGCAATTTCTTCGTTATGGGTAATCATCACAATGGTCTGGGAGAATTTTTCACTACTGATTTTAAACAAAGAAAGCACATCCTGACTGGTCTTGCTGTCTAAATTTCCAGTAGGCTCATCTGCCAAAATAATGGCTGGTTTTGTAGCTAAGGCTCTGGCAATGGCTACTCTTTGTTGCTGCCCTCCGGATAACTGGGATGGAAGATTATTAAGCTTAGACTCAAGGCCTAAGGTTTTTACAATTTCCTGTACATATTCCTTCTCTGGTTTATCTCCATCTAATTCAATCGGCAACACAATGTTTTCATAAACATTTAATACCGGTACTAAGTTATAACTTTGGAATACAAAACCGATTTTTCTTCTTCTAAAAATCGTAAGTTCCTCTTCTTTTAAGGAAAAAATGTCTTTTCCCCCTACATAAACTTTTCCGGAACTTGGTCTGTCTAAGCCTCCTAGCATATGTAACAATGTGGATTTTCCACTTCCGGATGTACCAACGATAGAAACAAACTCTCCTTCTTCTACCTTAAAATCCACACCATCTAAGGCATGAACCTCAGTATCCCCAGTTCCATATGTTTTTCTTAACTCCTTAGTTTCAAGTATGATCATTTTTATTTCCTCCTCAAAAATCTATAAACCTTAAACACTTAACCTCAATGATAGAATAAAACAAGAATCTTACGAGAAACTAACAAAAATAAAATAAATTGAAAATATAAAAAAAGCATTCAGACTTTTAACTCTAAATGCTTAGATACGTTATCCTCTAGCTACAATCATTATTTTTTATTCTAGTTATATTCAGAAAGTAACACTCCCTAGTTTCCCTTTTATACCCATTCCAAATATAGACAATATTAAAACTCCGAAAAACACCTGCACCGGATAAAAAAGCATCATGGATTCCGGTATCAGCATCGCTAGAATCGTCATAGCTCCTGCCGGTGGCAGGAATACTTCAAAAGTGAATAGATATACTATCATGAAAGAAATTGCAATTACTGCGGAAAGGGTTAATGGCAATCCAAGTAAAACGGTAATCGTATACCGGCAAAGTACACCTGTAAAAGCACATAGTGTAATAAATGGGATGCCTTTCCTTATTCTCATCCATTGCTGATGTTTTATCTTCTTTTTATCATCCTCAGACACTGTTTCTTGAGCTTTTATCACCTTCTCATCTCGTTTGGTAATTTCCGTAAAGAACACCAACAAGGGAGGTGCAACGAAAAATCTCAAATCATATCCCATTCCAAAAACTATTACTGACAATAGTAACACGACGCCACTTCTAATAATGGATACTATTATCTCCTTCTGTATGTCTTTTTTTTCTGGTATGTATGTATTTTTTTCTTTGACACCAGTTTTTTCTAATACCAATCTTACCAAAATAATGGTTGCCGTCAAAATAAATGCTGCAAAAATATATACCGGTGTCTTAGTCTGCAACATAACCGGAAGCATAATTGCTGATATCATTGGTGCAAACGTCGTTTTAGAGCATAATAATATGATTTGACTTAAGGCATATGCAATAGAAAACTGTAGCCAAATGGGAACCGGGAGATATCGTACGATGCAAACCCCACTTATGGCACAAAATCCTATTAATATAAATATTCTCCTATAATTTGTTTTCCATGATAACTTCGGTGCTAAAAAAATTCCTATAGCAAGAGCCGTAACCTCCGGGAATATAATTTCTTTTTCACCGAAAAATTCTGAAAAGAATATCATCCCCACTACTACCAAAAGTGTACATAGAATAGATATTCTGTTGCTGTTGATTCCCTCTTTGATTCTTTTTGATGTTTCTTTTATGATATTTTTCTTCATGTTAAATCCTTTTCATTTCTTAAATATCTGTACGTCTTATCTGTCATACACAATCCTTAGAAATCCCCGAATCGACGAAAAACTCTTCTGTTTTGTCTGTAGTCTTTGATTATAAGGCAATGTTTTCTTTTCATAATATTTTTCCTTGCTTACGTTTCTAATCATACTTTAGAGTGAAATGGTATTGGGGAACAGGTTGTTATTCATCGCTTACTGTGTTATCACATATCTTTTAGTAAAAACAATATCATATATATAGGTTTTAATTTTAATGTACCAATTTTCCCAACATCCTTTTGTGACAGAAGGAAACGTTCGCCCACATGCTTGGAGTACTTTAATTCGAAGCTATCAATCGATTTATGATTATTTATTGCAGCCGATTTCACTTCTATCGGAATCACCTTATTCTTTGACGTAACCAAAAAGTCTACTTCAAACGAATGTGTGCTTCCCTCTTTTTTCCATGTATGGTAATACAAATCTCTTCCACTTGCTTTTATTGCCTGTGCCACTACATTTTCGTATAGATATCCCAAATCTGCAGTTAATGTATCGCTCAAGAGTTTCTTATAAATATCTTCTATACCATTCTGAGAATCATTAAAAAGCATTGTAGTAAACAATCCTATATCCGACAAATATAATTTAAAGCAGTTCATATCTTTTGTCTGTGATAGCGAAACACTAGGATTCAACACATTATAGCAAGGCAGTACAAGTCCGGATTCAATCAATTCAAAAAGTCTCTCCTCATCCTTTCGCGTTTTTTGTTTTCCGGTTGCTGTTGTTATTGCATAATGCTTCTTCTTCGCTGCAAGTTGACATGGAACAGATTTGTACATATCCGTTATTCTACCGGATGCATCAATTTTCTTTAAATCATCATAATATAACTCCAATATTTCACGCTTTACTTTATCTACAGCTTCAAAATTATTTGTTGCAACATAACATTCTACTGCCTGTGGCATTCCTCCAACCGCCATATATATACGAAAATCTCTCATCGCACTACGATTAGCCGCATTACCAATTTCAATGTTGCTCTTATATGCCATATTCAGAACATTAGGATTGCCTCCCGTCGCCCACATGAATTCTTCATAGTCCATCGGATATACGTGAATTTTATGTTCCTCCGACGGAATCAGAATGTCTTTCACATTCTTCTTTATTGATATCAAAGAACCGGTTTCAATATAATCATATCTCCCATCCTTTACAAGGTGTTTAATAGCTTGTCTCGCCTTGGGAAACAACTGAATTTCATCAAATATAATAACTGATTTTCTTTCGTAAAGTTCTACGCCGGTTTCTAGCTGCAATCTTAAAAAGAAACGGTCAAGCTTGGAAATGTCATCAAAAATGTCCATCACTTCCTTACTGGCATTCGAAAAATCAATCAGTATATATGAATCGTATTCATTACGAGCAAATTCTTCTGCTATTGTTGTCTTTCCGACACGTCTTGCCCC
>JAFPAZ010000145.1 GCA_017390645.1 Lachnospiraceae bacterium | reverse complement strand
TAGCCTTCCAGACTCTGATATACCTTAAGAATCTCTTCCTGTATATACTCTCTGGCTTCCTGAGTGATAGGGTGTGCCACATCAATGTGTTCCCCTTCACTGTTTTTTCTGCTAGGCATGGCAATAAACAAGCCTCTTTCTCCTTCAATCACCTTAATGTCATGTACCACAAAAACCTGATCTAAGGTAATAGATACCACTGCCTTCATTCTACCCTCTTTGTTTACTTTTCGAACTCTTACTTCTGTAATCTCCATAAAATCTCCCTCCTCCAAATCATAATTCTATAGGTGATTGCGAAACTATAATATTTTATGTAAAAGAATCAAAACAGCGCAGGCACGCTTTCGCTGCGTTATTTTTGGTTATACGGTATATCTAAGATTCTTTTCCACCACAACTTTGATATTCCCATCTTCTCCTATATGAGTCGTATTGGCCCGTAAGGTATCCCTGCTTTCAATGATGCAGTTCTCTATGTAACAGTTATCACCAATATGCACATCATTTAATACAATGGAATTTTTTATCACACAGTTATTTCCTACAAACACCTTTTTAAAGATGACCGAATTCTCCACCCGTCCATTAATGATACATCCACTGGAAATCAGGCTGTTTTTAACCTCACATCCATAATTATATTTCGCTGGCGGTAAATCATCTACCTTTGAATAAACATCAGGATATTGTTTAAAAAAGTAATCCCTGATATCCGAATTTAAAAAATCCATATTGGCACGATAGTAAGATTCCACCGTACTAATATTTCTCCAATAAGAATCCATCTTATATGCATGAACATTTTTAATGCTTTTATACCGTACAATGATATCCTTTACAAAATCCATTCTCTCCTCAGCTGCACAGGTTTCCAAAAGCTCCAACAGCTGCCTTCTACGAATGACATAAACCCCGATGGATACCAGATTCGTAGTTGCCACCAATGGTTTTTCTTCAAAATCAAGAATACGGTTTTTCTCATCCATCTTTACCACTACACCGTATCTGGTAGGGTCATCCTCCACAGGATTGATTTCTTTTACCACAACGGTAATATCTGCATTGCTTTTAATATGTTCTTCCAGAACTTTATTATAATCTAATTTATAAATGCCATCTCCTGAGGCTATCACCACGTAAGGTTCATGACTGTCTCTTAAAAATCCCATATTCTGATAAAGGGCATCTGCAGTTCCCTTATACCAGTAACTGTTTTTCGGAGTAATGGTAGGATTAAACACATAAAGTCCACCTTGCTTACGTCCGAAATCCCACCATTTTGATGAACTAAGGTGTTCATTCAAGGATCTGGAATTATATTGGGTAAAAACAGCCACATTCTGAATTTTGGAATTTGACATATTACTAAGTGCAAAATCAATGCTCCGGTAACTTCCTACTACCGGCATTGCCGCAATGGCTCTCTTCGCAGACAGCTCTCTCATTTTACTGCTGTTTCCCCCTGCCAGGATAATTCCGATTGCTCTCATATTCCATCACTTCCTTTAATTAAATTCTCCCCACTAGGCAATACTCCGTCTATATAATCTGAAAAAACCGTAATCCCGGAAATGGCAGTATTCTTAC
This sequence comes from Lachnospiraceae bacterium, assembly GCA_017390645.1. Next base: position 6,809 of record JAFPAZ010000145.1, on the reverse strand, counting down.
CAATTCTGACACCGGAAGGAATGTAACTTCCCTCTCCAATCACAGATAATCCATCCGAATAAATATGTGGTGCTACCTTATTCGGGACTTCTTCAAAACAACCCACCTGGGCATCATCTTCTATGGTAGTGTTTTCCGCAATAATTCCCTTGTAAATATTTACATTTTTCCCAATTTTACAATCACTCATAATAATGCTATCTCGAATTACAGCCCCTTCTGCAATATACACCCCTGAGCCAATGACGGAATTATCTACACTTCCATAGACTTCCGTACCTTCCCCGATAATACTTCCCCCTATATTTGAAGTACCCGAAACAAACTGTGGTGTGGTGCGGTCATTTTTGGTATAAATTCTCCAGAATTCTTCATACAGATTAAATTCAGGGACCAGATTAATTAATTCCATATTAGACTGCCAGTAAGAAGCAAGGGTTCCCACATCTTTCCAATATCCCCTATAATTATAGGAATAAATCCGGTTCCCACACTTATGGCAATATGGAATAATATGTTTTCCAAAATCACAGGCTACCTCCTGGGATAACGAACGCAACGCATTTTTTAGCACATCCCAGGAAAAAATATAAATACCCATAGACGCCTGATTCGACTTGGGCTCCTCCGGTTTTTCTTCAAATTCCTTAATTCTTCCGTTAGAATCTGCAATGACGACTCCATAACGATGAGCATCTTCATAAGGAACCTGAATGGTAGCTATGGTTACATCTGCATTACATGCCTTATGATAATCCAGCATTACTGCATAATCCATCTTATATATATGGTCCGCTGATAAGATCAATACATAATCCGGATGATAATACTCCATATATTCCAGATTCTGATATATGGCATTAGCCGTACCGGTATACCACTGGCTGTTACTGCTCTTTTCATAAGGCGGCAACACCGTAACACCACCGATATTTCTATCCAGATCCCACGGAATACCGATTCCAATATGCTGATTTAAACGAAGGGGACGATACTGGGTCAAAACCCCCACCGTATCTATACCGGAATTAATACAGTTACTAAGTGGGAAATCAATGATTTTATACCTTCCGCCAAAAGCAACCGCCGGTTTTGCCAGTTTAGAAGTAAGTACTCCCAGACGACTCCCCTGCCCACCGGCAAGCAACATGGCAATCATTTCTTTCTTAATCAAAACATACACCTCTCTTTTTCAGAGTAAATCTTCATCTTATTCTTTTTTGAGCAATGATGCGGGTGTAGAAGTAAAATTTTCCCACCCGTTAGCATCACAAATTGCTACGTTACAATTATTTTATATTTTATCATATTTTTTTCTAAGCCTCAAGGGAAATTACTTGCATTTTCATAGTAGACGAACCTGAAAAAAAGTCCTATAATAGACTCAGACGAAAAGAATCGGATAAGACGACACACATACGTCATATCAAATAGGAGGATCTAATGTACAATATTCAATTTAACCAACCTTGCCATGTCCATTTTATGGGAATTGGAGGAATCAGCATGAGTGGTCTGGCAGAAATTTTATTAAATGCCGGATTTACAGTAAGTGGTTCCGACCAAAATGCATCATCCATTACCGAACATTTAAAATCTCTTGGAGCTGCCATTCAGATTGGGCAACGCAAAGAAAATATAAATGACTCCATCGACCTTATCGTATATACTGCTGCTATTTCCAAGGAAAATGAAGAATACGTTGCAGCCTGTGAAAAGCAGATTCCTATGTTATCCAGGGCCGAATTACTGGGGCAGTTAATGACCAATTATGAAACTCCCATTGCGATTTCCGGGACCCATGGTAAAACCACCACTACTTCCATGCTGACACACATTCTGCTGGCAGCCGGCAGTGACCCAACCATTTCTGTAGGTGGAATTTTAAAAGCCATTGGTGGTAATATCCGTGTTGGCACATCGCCAGTATTTGTAACGGAAGCCTGCGAATACACAAACAGTTTCTTGTCCTTTTTCCCTAAAATCAGCGTCATCTTAAATGTAGAGGAAGATCACCTGGACTTTTTTAGTGGAATTGAAGAAATTACGGAGTCTTTTCACCAGTTTGCCAAAAAACTTCCGGAAAATGGCCTTTTGGTCATAAATGGAGACATTCCTACCAAAGATGCTATTTTAAAAAATCTATCCTGTAGAATAAAAACTTACGGAACCTTAAAGGAGAACGACTACTATCCTTCCAATATTACTTATGATGAAATGGGAAATTCGTCCTTTGACTTATTTTCAGGAGAAGAACCTATAGGTCATTTTATCCTGAAAGTTGCAGGAGAGCATAATATTTATAATGCCATCTCTGCCATCCTTGTTGCGAAAGAACTGGGCATCACCAATGAACAGATCAATGATGGGTTTTCTACTTTTTTTGGAACCAATCGACGTTTCGAATATAAAGGAGATTTATGTGGAGTTCACGTCGTGGATGACTACGCTCACCACCCAACCGAAATTCAGGCAACTTTAAACGCTGCTTCCCGTTATCCACACAAGGAACTCTGGTGCGTCTTCCAACCACATACCTATTCCCGTACCAAGGCATTTTTAGATGATTTTGCCAAGGTTCTAAGTCAGGCAGACCACGTGGTGCTGGCTGATATTTATGCCGCCAGAGAGGTTGATACCGGTGAAATCAGTTCCAAGGATCTGGCAGAAAAGATTGCAACTTATGGAACAGATGTACATTATTTCCCATCTTTTGATGAAATCGAAAACTTTTTATTAACAAACTGCAAAAAAAATGATTTGTTGATAACTATGGGAGCCGGAAATGTTGTGAACATTGGAGAATCACTTTTAAATTTATAATTATCCACATTATCCACAGGTTTATTCACAATTTATGTGAACAAAATCTGTGGATTTTTTTGTTTACATAACGAATTTTTTCGAAATTTCTGATTGTGATGTTTTTTCGCAATATTCTTACCATTTTCGATTTGTAAACATATTATGTCCACCACATTATCCACATTATCCACAATTTCCACAAATTTGTTGTGCATATATCCCCCGAAATTTTTCAATTTACAATTCAAAAATAGTATATTATACTATTAAAGCGTCAAGTTACTAAGTCAACAACAACTACGAATTCATTGCCCTTTTGGGGCATTCAATATAAAAAGGATGTGAAACATGAATCAGATTTCCATTACCGCCAAAAATCAACCCACCTATACCCTCATTCCAGATTCGTTCATTTTAGACTACATGCCAAAAGCAAACGGCTCCTATGTAAAGGTATATCTATGCTTATGTCAGGCATTGTCGAAAAACCGCTCTCTTTCTATCAGTGAATTGGCAGAGTCTTGTAACGAAACTGAAAACGACATCAAACGCGCCTTACAGTATTGGGAAAAAGAAGGGCTACTTTCCCTTCATATCACTCCGGACCGTACATTAACAGGTATCGATTTCATAATTCCGGTAACTGCTTCCTTGAAAGAGGATACAACAAGAAACCTTGATTCCCTTAAGGAAGGGCATTTCGAATATACAGATTCTCCTCAGGAAACCTATGCCTTTCATACCAAAGCTTCCCAGGAAACCAAAACAGCTTGTGCAAAGGAAATTCCTACACCGGAGAAAAAGGAATACTCTATTGTACAAATCAAAGAACGTGAAAAAGACACCTCCTTTTCCCAATTGGTTTATATGATAGAAACCTATTTTGGCAGGCCTTTTACCCAGACCGATTATCACACTCTTATTTATATTCTGGATGATTTGGAATTTTCCATGGACTTATTAGAATATCTGGTAGAGTATTGTGTTTCTAAAAACAAAACCAGCATGCGATATATCGAGGCAGTAGCCATTGCCTGGCACAAGGATGGCATTAAAACCATTAAGGCTGCAAAATTAAAATCCAGCTCCTATAACGAACTCTATGCCCTGGTGTCCAAATCTTTAGGTTTAGGACGAAATATCACCAGTGTGGAAGCAGAATATATTGACAATTGGCAAAACAAATTAGGATTCGAAGCTGCCATGATAAAAGAAGCTTGTAATCGTGCCATTCTTCATTCTCCAACCAGCGGGACCGTAACTTATGTAAACGGAATTTTGGAATCCTGGAACAAGGCCCGGGTACATAATCTTTCCGAACTTGCGAAATTAGATGAGGAATACAAAAAGACACAGGTATTGAAACGAAACAAAGGAAATACAGGGGCAACCCAGAAAGCTTTGAATTATTCCCAACGTAACTATAATTCAGGTGACCTCGATGATTTATTTTTAGAAGAGGTGAACCATTCGTCATCCCAAGGAGGGAATGAATCATGACACAAAAGAATAGTCAGTATCTTGAAATCATGAGAGAATATGATGAACTGCAGCTTCTCCATAAAAAAGAACAACAGGCCCGACAGGAAGAAATTTACGAAAAAATTCCGCAGATAAAACAGATTGATTTAGAACTCTCTTCGGGTTCCATTTCAAAAATAAAAGAGATGCTTTTATCCGTTTCATCTGAGACTTCCTGTGAGCTAAAAGAAACAAACCAAGCCCTTCGGGAAAGAAAAAAAGAACTTTTAAAAAACAACGGCTTCCCTGAGGATTATTTAGAACCAATTTTTACCTGTAAATTGTGCAAAGATACGGGGTATGATGAAAACCAGAAGAAATGTTCCTGTCTGAACCAGAAAATCATTAAAAAGTTATATGCCCAGTCTTATATTCAACGTTTTTTGGAAACAGAGAATTTTGACACCTTTGATTTTTCTTATTACAGTCAGGAAAAAGAAGAAAAATATCCCTTTTCTGCTTATGAAAACATTCAAAATGTATATCATAAGTGTAAGGACTACGTGAAACATTTTGATACCTCGTCAAATAACATAATTTTTACCGGTTCTACCGGAGTCGGAAAGACCTTTCTGGCAAAATGCATTGCAAAGGAGCTACTGGATCTGGGGCATACCGTTCTTTATCTTAGTGCACCTAAGTTACTAGAACAGATTCTTCCCGCCTTAAAGAAGGGTGGTACACTAGATGGAGAACTGCAAGGACTTTCTTCTTATATTTATGACGCCCAGCTGCTAATCATGGACGATTTAGGAACAGAATATACCACCTCCTATACCATTACCATGTTACAGTCCCTGCTAAATGAGCGCCAGTTAAGAAACCATGCTACCATCATAACCACGAATTATTCCATCCATAATATCAAGGAACAATACGGAGAACGAATATCTTCCCGTATCTTAGAATCCTTTCATGTCTTTTTCTTATATGGACAGGATATCCGCTATCAAAAGAGGGAACGCCAGATTAAACAAAAAACGTAAACAATACGTAAAGTTTCTTCTTGACGAAAGTAAGTTATAATGTTATAAACAATGTGAAAGGATTTTCAATCAAGAAAGAACACCTTTCGTTTCTAATGCAACCTTTCGCATTTCCTGCCGGACAACCGTCCGGTTAGTATTGCGTAAATATAAATAATATAATTTTACGGAGGAAAATAAAATGCCAGAAGAAAGCAATTTTGACACGATACCGGTTGGAAGACTTGGTATCGTAGCCTTAGAAAGCTGCAAGGAATTAGGAGAAAAGGTAAATAATTATCTTGTAAAGTGGCGTGACGAAAGAAAAAACGAACACAAAACTACCATCGCATTTAATGGTTATGAAAGAGATAATTATTTGATCAGTCATGCCTGCCCCCGTTTCGGTTCAGGTGAGTCCAAAGGTATCATCAAGGAATCCGTCCGTGGTACAGACCTTTATATCTTAGTAGATGTCTTAAACCACAGCCTGGAATATTCTCTTGGTGGTTCTAAATGCAGAATGTCCCCTGACGATCATTATGCTGATGTAAAAAGAGTCATTGCTGCCGTTGGTGGTAAGGCAAGAAAGATTACTGTCATCATGCCTTTCTTATATGAAAGCCGCCAACATAAGAGAAGTACCAGAGAATCTCTTGACTGTGCATTGGCACTTCAGGAATTATGTTCTCTTGGTGTGGAAAATATTATCACCTTTGATGCCCATGACCCACGTGTACAAAATGCCATTCCACTAAAGGGATTTGAAAATGTTCAGCCTACTTATCAGTTTATCAAAGCATTACTTCGCTCTACTGATGATTTGGAAATTGATAAAAATCATATGATGGTAATCAGCCCGGATGAAGGTGCCATGAACCGTGCCATTTATTTTGCCAGTGTTCTTGGTGTGGATGTTGGTATGTTCTACAAACGTCGTGATTATACTACCATCGTAAACGGACGTAATCCTATCGTTGCTCATGAATTCTTAGGCGATTCGGTAGAAGGAAAAGATGTTATCATCATTGATGATATGATTTCTTCCGGTGAAAGTATGTTAGATGTTGCCAGAGAATTGAAATCAAGAAAGGCAAGAAGAGTCTTTGCCCTTGCTACTTTTGGTTTATTTACAAATGGTCTTGAATCCTTTGATAAAGCGAAGGAAGAAGGTTTAATCGAAAAAGTCATTACTACCAATGTAACTTATCAGTCTCCTGAATTATTAAGCCGTGACTGGTATGAAAGTTCTGACTTAAGTAAGTATATCGCATTGTTAATTGATCGATTGAATCATGATACTTCCATCAGCGATATCTTAGATCCTACGGAAAAGATTCAGGCAAGAATCCAGGAATATATTTCCAAGAAAAAGAATTAATTTCCAAAAAAAGAATTAACCGCTTTCTGTTACCGCATAACAGTAAACTATAACCTCATTGAGTTATGAATCCTGACTAAATGTTTAAGAATTCATGACTCAATGAATCTTTTTCATAAATTAATACGAAGGTTGCC
>JAFPAZ010000144.1 GCA_017390645.1 Lachnospiraceae bacterium | reverse complement strand
GCTACGGATACCATTAAGATAAGAATCCCTAAAACAAAAGCGAAGGGGACCGTAGTAGAGGATTATTATGCAAAAGATGTAGAGGAGTTATACGGGGTTACTCCGTTAGAATTTATTGATTTAAAGGGTCTTATGGGGGATACTTCCGATAATATACCGGGAGTAACAGGAATTGGGGAGAAAACTGCCACTAAGATTATCATGGAATATAAATCTATTGAAAATGCGTTGGAACATATTGATGAGATAAAGCCGGCGAAGGCTCAGAATAATCTTCGGGCAGAAAAAGAAATCGCTTTATTAAGTAAGACGTTAGCAACTATCTGTACAGAAGTTCCTGTGGAAGTGGATTTTGACACCATGAAAGTTCAGGATATGTTTAATGAAAAAGCATATGTTGTTTTTAAAGAATATGAATTAAAGAGTCATCTTTCTCGTTTTCAGACAGGAACTAAGGAAAATGCAAAACTGGAATTGAATTATGAAATTGTTACGGACTTTTCTAAGGCGTGTGAAATCAAGCAAAATGCAGTCCAAGCAGAGAAAAAGGGAATTCATCTGTTGCGGGAAAATGATAAGATTTATGGATTAGGAATTGCTTTTGGAACAGAATTATATGTGATGAAGCAGGAAGGATTTATTTCCGATGGATTTTTATTAGAAACCATGGATGAGGTTTTAAAAAGCCAGAATGTATTTTTATTTGGATTAAAAGAAGTTCTAAAGGGACTTACGATTACAGAGAGTAGTGAAAAAATCTATGATTTGCATGTAATCTCTTATCTTTTAAATCCGATTTTAAACACATATGACTATGAACTGGTTGCGAAAGATTGGTTACATCAGACCTTAAAATCAAAGGAAGAGTTATTTGGAAAGAAAAAATTATCGGATTTGTTTGAAGAGGATTATGAGCTGTTATGCCAGTTTGCTGCTTCTAATGCAAAAGTTGCTTTTGAGGCAGGGGGATTTATGCTGTCTGATTTAAAAGAAAAGCAGATGTTTGAATTATACGAAGAAATCGAATATAAGACCATTTTTGCTTTGTTTGATATGGAGCAAAGGGGAATCGGTGTTAATAAAGAAGCATTAAAAATATATGGGGATAGTCTGGTTTCTAGAATTGAGCAATTAGAAAATGAAATTTATGAGTTGTCTGGTGAAAAGTTTAATATTAATTCTCCAAAACAATTGGGAGAAGTATTGTTTGAACATTTGAAGCTGCCGGCTGCCAAGAAAACAAAAACAGGATATTCCACCAGTGTGGAGGTATTAGAAGGTCTGGCAGCAGATTATCCAATTGTAGAAAAAATATTGGAGTATCGCCAGTATACAAAATTAAAATCCACTTATGCAGATGGGTTATTGCATTTTATCAAGGAAGATGGCAGAATCTATGGAAAGTTCCATCAAACCATTACCGCAACAGGACGAATCAGCAGTACAGATCCAAATCTTCAAAATATTCCGATTCGAATGCCTTTAGGAAGGGAAATCCGTAAGGTGTTTGTGCCAAAAGAGGGATATGTTTTTCTGGATGCGGATTACAGCCAGATAGAATTAAGAGTATTTGCCCATGTATCAGGGGATGAAAATTTAATCAAGGCTTATAAGGAAAAGCAGGATATTCATGCCTTAACTGCCAGTCAGGTATTCCATGTACCAATCGAAGAAGTAACGGATTTACAACGTAGAAATGCGAAAGCAGTAAATTTCGGTATTGTGTATGGAATCAGTGCCTTTGGTTTAAGTCAGGATTTGAAGATTTCCAGAAAAGAAGCGCAGGAATATATGGATAAGTATTTTAGTACCTATCCAAAGGTAAAAGAATTCCTGGACTCTATGGTAGCAAAGGCAAAGGAAACAGGCGAGGTGGAAACCATTTACCATCGCATTCGCCCAATTCCGGAACTAAAGTCATCGAATTTCATGCAAAGAAGCTTTGGGGAAAGGGTAGCCATGAATTCACCAATTCAGGGAACTGCTGCCGATATCATAAAGCTTGCTATGATTGCGGTAAATATGAAATTGAAAGAGAACCATTTAAAGTCTCAGATGATACTTCAGATTCATGATGAATTGCTGATTGAAACATTAGTAGAAGAAAAAGAACAGGTGGCAAAGATTTTAGAAGAAGAAATGATGAATGTTGCCAAACTGTTAGTTCCATTAGAAGTAGAAGTAAAGAGTGGAAACAACTGGTTTGAGGCGAAATAAAATACTATGATACCAGAGGTAATAAGTACAAATACAAATTTTGGAGCAATTCTAAGGTATCATGGAATTATAAAATAGGTACGAAAAATTGAGGAAGGCTAGCTCGTTTCATAAGTAAAATTATGAAATGCAAGGGTATCGTTATGAAAATTATCGGAATTACAGGGGGAGTGGGGGCTGGAAAAAGTGCAGTTTTGGATATTTTAAAACAGGATTATCAAAGTTTAGTAGTCCAGGCTGACTTAGTGGCCCACGAATTGATGGCACCGGGAAATATCAGCTATGAAAAAATTGTGGCTTTTTTTGGCGAGAGCATTCTAAATGAAAATAAAACCATTAACCGGAAACGGTTGGGGGAAATTGTTTTTTCTCAAAAAGAGAAACTTGAAATTTTAAATTCTTTCGTTCATCCTGAGGTAAAAAAAAAAATCAAGGAATTGATTCGGGAGGAAGAAGAGAAAAACAGATATGATTTCTTTATTATTGAAGCAGCTTTGTTGCTGGAAGATCATTATGAAGAAATTTGCGATGAAATCTGGTATATTTACGCTAAGAAAGAAATAAGAAAGGAAAGGCTAAAGCAGTCAAGAGGTTATTCGGAAGAAAAAATTCAAAAAATGATGGACAGTCAGTTATCCGAAGGTGTATTTCAAAGCAGATGTAACCGTACCATAGATAACAGTGGAAAAATTAAGGATACAAGAGAACAAATCAAGAAAATAGTAGAATATTCTTTTCTTTTATGATATAATTCGAATGATTATACGGGTTCAAAGCCACAAAATGGACAAGCATTCTGGTTGTGGTTGTGACCTTGGTATCATATTGATGTTAAGGATGTGTGAAGATGGAATTTTGTAGTATTGCCAGCAGTAGCAGCGGAAACTGTCTTTATGTAG
>JAFPAZ010000143.1 GCA_017390645.1 Lachnospiraceae bacterium | reverse complement strand
GTATGGCTCCTGGTGTAGATCGTATGATTATGCTTTTAAGAAATGAAGAAAATATTCGTGAAGTCATTGCATTCCCGATGAATGGTAATGCTCAGGACTTAATGTGTGGGGCTCCAGGTGAAGTTTCAGAGCAACAATTGCGTGAAGTTCATATAAAAGTAAGACAATAATTGAAATAGTATGGAAAATGACAGATATATATTCATATATCTGTCGTTTTTGTAGCAAAATATGGGTAGATATATAAAAATCATAAGAAATTGTTCATTTACAAAGTAAAGGAATGTAACTGTTCACTTGAGAACAGTTACAAAGGAATGGTTTTCGTAGGTTTTGTAAATTGTGTAAGATTTATCACAATGCATCTATTCGTAGTATGAATGATATTAAAATTATTAGAAAGGATGACTTAGATGGAGATTGCAAAAGAATATAAGGAGTTTTTGGACCAAGGGAAGACGGAGAGAGAATGTGTTACCCGTGCGGTTAAGATGGCAAAAGAAAAAGGATATAAGAATTTAACTGATTTTATCGAAAATAAAACACCCATAAAGGCAGGGGATAAGATTTATGCCACTTATATGAAGAAAGCAATTGCTTTATTTCAAATTGGAACTGTTCCAATGGAAAAGGGAATGAATATTCTTGGGGCACACATTGATTCTCCTAGATTGGATTTGAAGCAGAATCCATTATATGAAGAAGGTGGATTTGCTTATTTTGATACCCATTATTATGGTGGAATTAAGAAGTATCAATGGGTTACACTGCCTTTAGCAATTCACGGAGTGGTTGCAAAAAAAGATGGTGAGGTAGTTGAAATTTCCATAGGTGAAAAAGAGGAGGATCCTGTTTTTTGCATTACGGATTTATTGATTCATCTAGCTGGGGAGCAGATGGAAAAGAAAGCTGCAAAGGTAATTGAAGGCGAGCATCTGGATGTATTAATTGGTCTAAATGCATTGGAAGACTTAGGAAAAGAAGAAAAAGAAACTGTAAAGAAAAATGTGTTAAATATATTAAAGGAACAATACGGAATTGAGGAAAAAGATTTCCTTTCAGCGGAATTAGAAGTGGTACCAGCCGGAAAATCCAGAGATTTAGGACTTGACCGAAGTATGGTAATCGGATATGGACAGGATGACAGAGTTTGTGCATTTACGTCTCTTGTGGGATTTTTAGAAACAGAAAAAGTAGAAAAAACTGCATGCTGTCTTTTGGTAGATAAAGAGGAAATTGGAAGTGTAGGTGCAACCGGAATGCAGTCTAAATTCTTCGAGAACTTTATTGCTGAAATATTGGAATTGATGGGAGGATTTTCTGAACTAACCTTAAGAAGAACACTGGCAAATTCCAATATGTTATCTTCCGATGTAAGCGCAGGTTTTGATCCTTTGTATGCAGGTTCTTTTGATAAAAGAAATGCGGCATTTTTAGGAAAAGGACTGGTATTTAATAAATATACCGGCTCCCGTGGTAAATCCGGTTCCAATGATGCCAATGGAGAATATATTGCAAAACTTCGTAAGGTATTGGATGAAGCAGAAGTAAAGTATCAAACTGCGGAACTTGGAAAAGTAGATGCAGGCGGCGGTGGAACCATTGCTTATATTATGGCTTTGTATGGAATGAATGTAATTGATAGCGGAATTGCTGTTTTAAGTATGCATTCTCCTTGGGAGGTCACAAGCAAAAAAGATTTGGAAGAAGCAGTAAAAGGATATCAGGCGTTTTTAAGTATAAATGATTAATCCGTAGGTTTCATAGGAGCAAAAATACCTTTGGCCTTCGACCTTATAGGATGATACAGTTTCTTTTTTGTATCGCGTAATTTATTGTGCAACAAAAAATTTACGGAATTTACCATATATTAACTGCCCTTGACAAGTTGTACTTGCAGGGGCAGTTTTTCTTGTAATAGTTCAGGTTACACAAAGGTTGGATTGATTACTTTAAGCCATGCATTCATTTGAATATAATAAGCCAATAGCTGTGGTCCTGCCATAAGCTGGCCATACCATGGATGACAGTAATCTAAATCGGTTCCCATAACCTTTAACACTTTTTTGCGATCCAGAATCTGATTGATTGGCTGACTACTGTCTTTGATTAGATTTAATAGCTCTTCTTTCAGACGCATTTCATAAGCCGGATGGTATGTTTTAGGATAAGGACTTTTTTTTCGGTTTAAAATTTGTTCTGGTAGTAAGTCGGAAAAAGCATCCCGTAATAATCCTTTTTCTTTACCATTATGGGCTTTCATTTCCCATGGAATATTGTAAAGGTATTCTACAATTCTATAGTCAGCAAAAGGTACCCTTGCCTCTAATCCGCTATTCATACTGGTCCGGTCCATTCTTTCCAGTAAAGTAATCATAAACCAGCGCATGTTTAAGTAGGATATTTGCCGGATTTTATTATTTTCCAAATCTTCTTCGCAGATAGGAGCTTCCGATAGGGTATTTTGATAATGTTCTTTCGAACATTCTAACAGTGGAAGTTCTGCAAGGTCATTATTTAATAATAAAGTCCGGGAAGACATGTCATTTGACCATGGGAAATTGTCAAATTCTTCTGTCTGGTATCTTAAAAACCAAGGATAGCCACCGAAGATTTCGTCTGCACATTCGCCGGTTAGTGTTACTTTATGATTTTGGGAAACCAGCCTACAAAAATAAAGTAAAGAAGCTTCTACATCAGCCATACAAGGAAAATCTCTAGCCAAGGTGGCTGGAACCAGATGGTCGAATAATGAAGTATAATCACATTCCAGATAAGTATGGTTGGTATGATATTCATTTACCATAATATCTACAAAAGGACGATCTAAACTTGGCTGGAAGGCGTTTTGCTGATAATACTTTTGATTATCTGTAAAATCAAAGGAATAGGTGCTTAAGGGAGTTCCTTCTTTTTTTAATTCTCTTGCCGTGATTGCTGTCACAATGCTGGAATCAACGCCACCGGATAGGAAGGTACTGATTGGAACATCAGACAACAATTGGAGTTTTACAGAATCTTCCAGAAGAAAACGAACTTTTTCTACGGTTTCTTTGTAGGAGTCTTTATGTTTTTTTGCTTTTAAAGTCCAATAGCAATGGTCAAAAAGCCCGCTTTTGTTAAATTCCAGATAGTGTCCGGGAAGGATTTCTAATACATTTTGAAAAATCCCATCTCCGCAAGGTCTGGCAGGTCCAAGGGCCAGTAGTTTCGTAAGACCTTTGGAATCCAGAACAGGATGAATGTCCGGATGGGCAAACAATGCCTTGATTTCTGAGGCAAAATACAGGGTGTCATTTTGGTAAACATAAAAGCAAGGTTTTACACCTAGCTGGTCTCGAAATAATAAAAGACTTTCTTTTTCTTCATCATAAATGGCGAAAGAAAAAATACCATTTAATTTCGTGATAAATTCTTCTTTGTAAGCAATGTATGCAATCAATGCCACTTCCGCATCACTACCGGTAATAAAATCGTAGCCTAGTTTTATCAATTCATTTTTTAGAGGTTTCATGTTATAGATTTCGCCGTTGTAGGTAATTGTAAATCTTGCACCACGAAACATTCTGGTAAGAGGCAGATGTCCCGTTAATAAGTCAATGATGCTAAGACGGGTATGACCTAAAACTGCATGTTTTCCAAGGTAGGTTCCACGGTCATCGGGACCTCGGTGCCCAAGGGCATCTTTCATTTTGTCGATTATATTTCTTGATTGGATTTCTCTATTTTGAAAATTATTGCTTAGATTGGCAAATCCGACAATACCACACATTAATTTCACTTCCTTTCTGTTACCTGTGATAGAACGGGCTGTAGCTGCCTGTTCTCTAAGGCTGCATTGATGCTTGGAATCAGCATATCGTAGTTCGCAATCAATGAATTTGGTTTTGCTTGCGGATTATCCTGGGAAAAAGGGACGAAAAAGATATGCTTCATGTTCATTAATAGTCCTATATTTTTAAAATTCATGCTGAGGCCGTCGTTGGTGGAGACAGAAAGTAACAAAGGATTTCCATTTCTTAAATGACTTTTTGCTCCCATAAGAACCGGGGTGTCTACGATTCCATTTGCTAATTTCGCAAGAGTATTTCCTGTGCAGGGCAATATCAAAAAAATGTCAAACATGTGTTTTGGACCGATGGGTTCTGCTCCGGATATTGTTGTAATAGGAGATTTTTCGGTAATTTCATGGGCGCGTTCAAGAAATTCTTCTCCGGTTCCGAAACGACATTTTACAGTTTGGGAAAGAGGAGAGAACACGGTGGTTACTATGGCACCTTCCTTTTTTAATTGTTCTAACAGTTGAAAGGTTTTTTCGAAAGTACAAAAGGATCCGGTAAGACCAATTCCAATTTTTAAACCATTTATGGACAAAATTACATCGCTTCCTTTATATATTGAAATAAAATCTGCGCACAGGATTCTGGGGAGTAAATTCCGGGAAGTCCTGGACAGAGAAATGCTTTTTTGTTTTGAGTTTTTGCTTCATTAAAATCAATTCCATAAGGAACGGAAGCAAGCTCTAAATAGATGCATTGACTACTTAAATTTGCAATTACTTCTTTTGTAAAAAGAATCTTTGGTGCAGTATTAAAAATATAGTCAAAATTTTGTACAATATGTGAAAGGGAAGAGGTTTTTTCCACCTGATATCCAAACGTATAAGCTTCGCTGATATGGGAATCTTTGGTGGAACAAATGGTTACATTTGCATTTAACCCGGATAGTTTATGTGCCAGGGTTTTACCACAACGTCCATATCCAACAACAAGACAGTTTGCATTATGAAGATTTTTATCACTCTTTTTTATTGCTTCGCAGATTGCTCCTTCTGCTGTGGCAATGGAATTATAGATTGCCACAGCATCATTTTCCATGAAATCATAGCAGTAGATACCGTGATGATGACAAAAATCAGTGATATAATCAGGAAATAATCCACCCCATATAATCTGATTGGAATTTAATATGTGACAAAAAAACTTAGGTTCTATATTCGCTTTTGAAAAAGGAATAGGTAAAATCAGGTGTTTTGCTAATTCACATTGCTGAAGGCTGGTGATTCTTGATACGCTGCCAAGAGAACTTAACAGCTGTTCCAAATAATCGTATCTTTTGTCAAAGGGAAAAATTCCAAAGTCATAAGAAAACAAAATGCGCCCCCTAAAATAATGTTTCATTACAATATATGATAATTTTATAATTTGGTGAAAGAAGTTTAAAAAAAGAATATTGTATAGGAAAAATATGGAATACAAATGGTAATATATGGATAAAAATAAAAAAATAGAATTTAAGATGAAAAAAACTATCAATTTTTAGCTATGAAATATTGACACATTTTGAATTTAAAAGTAAAATCATTAGGAAAAGTGTGAAATGGGATTAGAATTTCGCATAGCTAAGAAAGGAAAGAATAAAATGGCTAAAATAACAGAATATTCAAAAGAAGAATTAGTGACATTAAAAAAAGAATTGGAAGCAGAATATGATAAGTATGTGAAGGCAAATCTATCTTTAGATATGTCAAGAGGGAAGCCTGCACCAACACAGCTTGATATTACGAATGATCTGCTTGGTTCTTTAGAAGAATATACTACAAAGGAAGGTTTAGATGCGAGAAACTATGGTGTTCTTGATGGTATTCCTGAAATGAAGAAGATTTTTTCTGATT
>JAFPAZ010000142.1 GCA_017390645.1 Lachnospiraceae bacterium | reverse complement strand
GCTCTAAGAGGAAAAGGTATGCTGTAACAGGAAAAGAGGTGGCTTTATGAGCGAAGATTTGATTGGAAAATTATTGCAGGGGGATGAAATCAGTGTTGAAGTGCCTGAAGGTGATATGGAGGCCTACATTTATATTCCCGCAGGAAGATTGAAAAACCTCACAGAGAAAAGAATCAGAGACATTTTGGAAAAAGAAAAAATAACCTTTGGTATTGATGAAGAGGCCATAAAGCGAATCATTTCCGAGAAGTTGTGCGATGTGAAGGTACTCATTGCGCAGGGAAAACCGGCAGTTCCCGGAGAAAATGGACATTTTGAGTTTTTGTTTAATTCTGAAATTAAGAAGAATCCAAAGATGTTGCCGGATGGTTCCGTAGACTACCGGAACACGAAATATTTCCAGATGGTAAAGGCCGGAGATAAGATTGTGGAATATATCGCTGCTACCAAAGGTGAGGCAGGATGTACTGTAAAGGGAAAACCCCTCAATGCAAAACCCGGGAAAGAGATTCCACCTCTAAAAGGTCAAGGGTTTTATATGACGGAGGATAAAAGGGAATATTTTGCAAAAGTAGATGGTAAAATAGAAGTTAAGAACCGTCTGCTAATGATAGATAAGGTATTGATTATAAGAGGAGATGTAGATTTAATCTCCGGTAATGTAGATTTTGTAGGGGATGTTCATGTAAAAGGCGACGTGGCATCCGGTATGGTGATCAAAGCCAAAGGGCAGGTGGTAGTCAGTGGTCATGTTGGAGCAGCCACCATTGAAGCTGGCGAAGATATTATTTTAAAAAGTGGACTGTCGGGAAATGATAAGGCAGTTCTGATTGCCGGCGGAGACATTCATGGCAAGTTTTTTGAATCAGGAACGATCCGGACATTGGGAAATTTGTATGCAAATTCCATTTTGAATTCGGACATCGAAGTAGCTGGAATGATTCAGACCAATGGTAAATATGGGACGATTATCGGAGGAAGGGTTCATGCCACCGGTGGAATTACTGCCAGTACTGTTGGCAGTGTCGCAGAGATACAAACCCAGCTGGAATGCGGAATCAATGAAAGCTGGATCCAGAATGAGCATAAATTGCAGGAAGTAAGAAAAAAGACGAAATTTGAATTGGGGATGGTGCTCCGGGCGTTGGAAGCATTTAAAAATCTAGATAAATCCGGGCAGGGAGCTGTGAAGGAAGATCCGAGAAGAAAAAAACTGGAAAGGGCAAAGTCTATGAAAGAAATTGAAATAGAAACCCTGAATGCCAAGATAGAAGAATTACAAAATAAAATAAAGAATGCAGCCCATGCGAAAATTACGGTCACCAATAAAGTATTCCGGGGGACGAAGGTGGTGCTTCATGACCATACCATGTTTGTTACCAAAGAGTATATCAATGTTAGTTTTATTATAAAGGAGGGTCAGGTGGATACCATCGTAAATTAATGACTTATAATTAAGGGGAAATATACCATGAAGAAGAAATGGAAAGAGAAAAAGTACACACTATATACAGATTATAGTATTGAAGAATGGAACGATATTTTAAAGAAAAATATCATTGAACCAACAGAGGAAAATCAGAAAAAGCATAAGAATGAGGCAGTGTTTATGGGAAAAGTTGGGGGAAAGAAATTTTACTTTTATCATAAGCCCGCCTTTATTCGCAATGTCAGCAGTTTTGTTACGAAACTCTCAGGTTCTTTGAGTGAAGTGGATGGAAAAACAAGAATCCGCTGGCATTATTCCAAATTTTTTCTTTCCTTTACAATTTTATCGATTGTTACCAGTATGTTTTTGATTGCACTGTTTCTTTTGTTTACGCATTACGGGGTACAGGGAGCGGAATGGCTTTGGTTTTTTGTTTTTGTAGTATGTTCCTTGCTAATAAACCTTGGATATTATGCATTTACCAAAGCCTCGCGAAATGTATTAAAAAACTATCTGGATTCCTTACTTGAAAAAAGAGAGGAAGGCTAGTATAATAGACAAAAAAGTGCAGTGATTCAAAACCATTGGAATGTCCTTTATGGTTTTTCCGGTGTTTTGAATTAATCCAAAAAGCTTAAATGGAGGAAAAGATGAAACATTTAATTGATCCCATGGATTTAACCACGGAAGAAATTTCCGAAATATTAGATTTGGCAGATGATATTATTTTAAACAAAGAAAAGTATAGTCAGATTTGTCAAGGAAAAAAGCT
>JAFPAZ010000141.1 GCA_017390645.1 Lachnospiraceae bacterium | reverse complement strand
CCCCCATAAGCATCGCCTTTATAAAATCGTTATAGTCTGCATTGGTCTTCTTAAACCAGGATCGAACCATACCATCAAACATAATCCGCACTTCACGGTTGGTCACTGCCAGTTCATAAAGAGCCTCTTCCCCTAATTCCAAATCTCCCAGTCGATCATAATCCAAGACCTTTAGATAACCGCTGGCAACCAACAGACTCCATACTGCTTCTTCATTGTCGTCCAGCTGGTTATAGACAATCTGCTCATCAATGGGAACACGCAAATGATTCCCCTGAAGCAATT
Source organism: Lachnospiraceae bacterium (assembly GCA_017390645.1). The sequence continues at coordinate 1,397 of JAFPAZ010000141.1, read as the reverse complement.
CTTCAAACTGCTTCTTAATGGCATCATTTCCCTCCCGAATCAGTTTTCCAACCAAACTGTTGGAGCTGGTATTGGCCCAGTAGGTTGCGTACTTACCTTTATCCAAAAAGTTAATGATAGACCATGGATTATAGATATCTTCCTGTTCACCAAATACAAAACCATCATACCATTCTTTCACTTTTTCTTTTTCTTCACCTAAACCACATTGATCTAGCGCTGCAAACACCTCTTCTTCTGTGAAACCAAAGGCTGTTACGTATTTATCCGAGGTGGCAGTTACCACCTCCAGATTATTTAAATCCGAAAAAACCGACTCTTTCGACACTCTGGTAATTCCCGTCATAATTCCCCGCCCCATGTATGGGTTGGTTTTAAAGGTAGAATTAAAAAGACTTCTTGTAAATGCCACCATTTCCTCCCAGAAACCATTCACATAGGCTTCCTGCATTGGGGTGTCATACTCGTCAAGAAGGATGATAACTTTTTTCCCATAATAGCGTTCAAGATAATCCGACAGCCGGTGTAACGTCAGGCTTGCATCACTGTCATCAAAATCTTCTGCCAAAATTCTGTCAAAAAATCTTCTATCTGTATCAGTTAGCACCTCACTCTCCCTTAAATAAAAATGCTTTACATATAAATCAGTAAATACCTGACAAATTTTTTTTCTGGTCAGAACATAATCTGTTTCCTTTATACCAGCAAAAGAAAGACTAATCACAGGATAGGTTCCCTGCAGTTTCTGGTACTTTTCTTCTTCCCAGATAGAAAGTCCTTCGAACAAATCTCCTCTTCCTGCATAATTCACAGAAAAGAATTTCTCCACCATGGACATGTTCAAGGTTTTTCCAAAACGTCTTGGGCGGGTAATTAAAGTTACGCTGTCGTTACTTTCCCACCATTCCTTTATAAAAGATGTTTTATCAATATAAAAATTATGATTCTCACGTAATTGCAAAAAATCCTGTATTCCAATTCCTACTGTTCGCCCCATACTCACGCCTCCGTTCTTACTACAACAAGTGTCAGATTACTATTTGAACCGTAATCCGATTCCTTCCCTATGTGATTCTAGTATACGAAAATCTTTTTGAAATAGCAAACCATTTTTTCGCTACCAATTTCCGATTTCCCATTATCATCCGCAGGTAAACAATAACATATTAGTTTCTCCATGCAAATTCGCTTCGGAAAGCTTAGAACCAACTCTTGAATCATGCTTGCACCGCAATCTAAAAAAAGTCCCGGAAATTCAACATTTCCAGGACTTCTCCATATAGTCTTTTATCTTAAAACCAGTGATTAAACAATACCCTGTGCCTTCATAGCATCTGCTACCTTTAAGAAACCAGCGATGTTAGCACCTGCTACATAGTTACCTTCTAAACCATACT
>JAFPAZ010000140.1 GCA_017390645.1 Lachnospiraceae bacterium | reverse complement strand
TTATTTTGTAAGTTTTGAAGAGTGTTTTTAAATAAATACAATAAAATTTAAAATAACACTTGAAAAAACACAAAAAATAGTATAATATCTGTATAGCAAAGACAGTTGTTCGCGTAAGAAAAACAAAATGCGGAATGTCGCTATTTATTTAGAAAGAATGGAGAATTATCATGAGTGAAAAGTTAAGAGTTGGTATTCTTGGTGGTACCGGTATGGTAGGTCAAAGATTTATTGCATTATTAGAAAATCATCCTTGGTTTGAAGTGGTTACTATCGCAGCAAGCCCAAGAAGTGCAGGAAAGACATACGAAGAAGCAGTTGGTGACAGATGGAAGATGGATACACCAATGCCGGAAGCAGTTAAGAAAATCATCGTTCATAATGTAAATGACGTAGAAGAAGTTGCAAAGACTGTTGACTTTGTATTCTCTGCAGTAGATATGACAAAAGAAGAAATCAAGGCAATCGAAGAAGCATATGCTAAGACCGAAACACCGGTTGTTTCTAATAACAGTGCTCACAGATGGACACCTGACGTACCTATGGTAGTACCGGAAATTAATCCGGAACATTTTGAAGTAATCAAATTCCAGAAGGAAAGATTAGGTACTAAGAGAGGTTTCGTTGCAGTAAAACCGAACTGTTCCATCCAAAGTTATGCTCCGGCACTTACTGCATGGAAAGAATTTGAACCAACCGTTGTAGTTGCTACTACATATCAGGCAATTTCAGGAGCTGGTAAGAACTTTAAAGACTGGCCTGAAATGGTAGGAAATATCATTCCTTACATTGGTGGAGAAGAAGAAAAGTCTGAACAGGAACCATTAAGATTATGGGGAAAGATTGAAGACGGAGTGATTAAGAAGTCAGAAGACGGTCCTGTGATTACTTGTCAATGTATCCGTGTTCCTGTATTAAACGGACATACCGCAGCAGCTTTCGTATCCTTTAAGAAGAAACCTACAAAGGAACAGTTAATTGAAAAATTAGTTAATTTCAAGGGATTACCTCAGGAATTAGAATTACCAAGTGCACCAAAGCAGTTTATCCAATACTTAGAAGAAGATAACCGTCCACAGGTTGCATTGGATGTAGATTACGAAAATGGTATGGGTGTATCCATTGGACGTTTAAGAGAAGATACTGTATACGATTATAAGTTTGTTGGATTATCTCATAATACCGTTCGTGGTGCAGCAGGCGGTGCTGTATTATGTGCAGAATTATTAAAGGCTCAGGGATATATCACAGCAAAGGAAGACTAATCCTTTATGGAATGCGAAAGTTGCATTCCGGTGTAACAATCCGTGGCAACAATTCATAGTAGAAATGAGTGAAATTATTTACCTTTCTCTCATATTATGATGAATAAAATTAAGAAAGAACCTGGAAGGAAAAACAGAAAAAGGTAAGATTTTCTGGCTTTTCCTTTCTGGTTCTTTTTTGATTTTTTGAAGTAGTATGATAATTGCGTTGTTTTTTTGTCTGATTTGGTGTAAAATATACATAACTAGTTCGTATGAAGAGAGGAGATAACATTATGGGCAAGATGACAGACTATATTAATTGGAGCGAGGTAGAAGCCTTAGTCGAAACAAAACACGACAATCCTCATCATATTTTGGGACCACACGAGGTAAAAGAAGGAATTTTGTATAATGTGTATTTTCCGGATGCAGTTGGTATGGAGATCGTGGATGATATTAATGGACGGGTATTCGGACTATGCACAACGAAGGTAAAGGGATTCTTTAGCGGAGTGATCAAAGAAAAGAAATGGGCGGCATACCGTTTAAGAGCCTTTTTTGAAGACCAGACCACGTATGAATACTTAGATCCATATGCTTTTGAACCGATTATGGATTCCATGGATGTAAACCGTTTTAATGCAGGAATCCACTACGAGGTCTATGAATGTCTAGGAGCACATCATAGAATCATTGGACAGACGGAAGGGGTTGTATTTGCAGTCTGGGCACCTAATGCACAAAGAGTTAGTGTAGTAGGAGATTTTAATCATTGGGACGGCAGAAGACATCCTATGAGAAGATTGGATTATTCTGGTATCTATGAACTATTTGTTCCGGGAGTTAAAATTGGGGATATCTATAAATTTGAGATAAAAACCAGAGAAGGTAATATTTTAATTAAGGCGGATCCTTATGCAAACCAGGCAGAATTAAGACCGAATACAGCTTCTAGAGTTGCTAATTTATATTATAACTGGGACGATCAGGAATGGATGCAAAAGAGAAGTAAAGTGCAGGCAAAGGACAAGCCGATGTTTATTTATGAAATGCACTTAGGTTCCTGGAAAAGACCAAAAGACGGAAGAGAATTTTATAATTACAGGGAAATTGCTCCTTTGTTGGTAGAATATATTCAGGAAATGGGATATACCCATGTAGAGTTTATGCCGGTGATGGAACATCCATTTGACCCTTCCTGGGGATATCAGGTAACCGGATATTACGCACCGACTTCCCGTTATGGAGAACCAAAGGACTTTATGTATCTCATTGAATATCTTCATAAAAATGAGATTGGCGTGATTTTAGACTGGGTACCGGCACATTTTCCAAAGGATTCCCATGCATTAGGTAGATTTGACGGAACAGCCCTTTATGAACATCAGGACCCAAGACAGGGCGAACATCCACATTGGGGAACATACATTTTTAATTATGGAAGAAATGAAGTAAAGAACTTTTTGATTGCCAATGCATTATTCTGGGCAGAGAAATACCATGTTGACGGAATCCGTATCGACGCGGTTGCTTCTATGTTGTATCTGGATTATGGAAGAGAAGAAGGACAATGGATTCCAAATATGTACGGAGACCATGATAATTTGGAAGCCATTGAATTTTTAAAACATTTAAATTCTGTAATGCATGAAAAATACGAAGATGTCATGATGATTGCGGAAGAATCTACCGCATGGCCGATGCTTACTCACGATTTGGACAAGGGAGGCATTGGATTTAATTATAAATGGAATATGGGATGGATGAATGATTTCATTAACTACATGAGAAGAGACCCATTGTTCCGTAAATACCATCATGGAGAATTAACCTTTAGTATGGTATATGCTTATAGTGAAGATTTTGTACTGGTACTTTCCCATGATGAGGTGGTACATGGAAAGGGCTCTATGGTAAATAAAATGCCAGGTGGCTACTATGAGAAATTTGCGAATTTAAGAGCTTTTTATGGATTTATGATGACACACCCTGGAAAGAAGTTGTTATTCATGGGACAGGATATTGCACAGTTTGATGAATGGAATGAAAGCACCAGCATTGAGTGGAATCTATTAGAATTTGATGCCCATGTTCAAATGAAAAAATATGTTCAGGCATTAAATGCTTTATATCATCAGGAACCGGCACTTTATGAACTGGATCATTCTCCGGAAGGATTCCAATGGATTAACTGTATTTCCGCCAATGAAAGTATCGTTATCTTCCAAAGAATGGGTAACGATGAAAAAGATACCTTAGTGGTGGTATGTAACTTTACACCGGTAGGCTATGAAAATCATAAAATCGGAGTACCTTACCGTGGAAAATACAAAGAAATCTTTAACAGCGATGCTATGGAATTTGGTGGCTCTGATTGCCTGAATGCGACATTGAAACAGACGAAGAAAGAAGAGTGTGATGGACGGGAAAATTCCATCCGGATTAATGTTGCTCCATTCGGTGTACAGGTATTCAAGATGGTTCCGCCAGCAGCGAAGAAAACTAAAAAAGAAGAATCGAAATAAAAACGAAAGATTTGTAGATTAAGGCGGTGCAGATAATGAGCGAGAAAGAGATTTCGTCTGCAGTCATCAAGCGGTTGCCCAGATATTACCGGTATCTGGGAGAACTGCTTCGAAATAATGTAGACCGAATTTCCTCACAGGAACTAAGCAGGAAAATGAATGTGACAGCGTCCCAAATACGTCAGGATTTAAATAATTTTGGAGGATTTGGACAGCAGGGATATGGGTATAATGTAGAATACCTACATACCGAAATTGCAAAAATTCTTGGATTAGATAAGGAAAATAAGTTAATTATTGTAGGTGCAGGTAATTTAGGACAGGCACTTGCAAACTATGACTTTTCCAAAAAAGGGTTTCGTATTATTGGAATTTTTGATATTAATGAGGAAGTAATTGGAAAAGAAATCGGTGGATTGGTAGTGCAGCACATAGATAAAATGCCGGAAGTGGTAGAAGAAAATGGCGTAAACATGGCGGCATTGACGGTTCCTAAGGCAGCTGCGAAGGGAATTGCTAAAACTTTGGTGAATTGCGGAATACGGGCATTTTGGAATTTTGCTTCCATCGACTTGCAGCTTTCAAAAGAAGAAGTAGTGGTAGAAAATGTACATCTGGCTGAGAGTTTGATGCGATTGTCTTATAATGTGAACAAACAAAGGAATAAGGAGTGATAAAATGGCAAAGAAGAAAACATTTTCTTATGAGGAAATAAGAGCGTTGTTTGCCAATACCAGTGTTCCTTTGGTAACAGTAGATAAGCGGTGGCATGAACTTTTTCCGGAAAAATATAAGTCATCAAAAATCAAATCCTTAGAAGCGGATGTGAAATCCCTTGTAAAGAAACAAGGGAAATTAGTAAATGAGAATAAAGACTTAAAACGTGCAAAAAAGAAGCTCATGAGCGATATTGTGAAGAATATGGAAGATGCAGAAAATCCTGTGATAAAAAAGGGAAAGAAGCTCATGGAGGAG
>JAFPAZ010000139.1 GCA_017390645.1 Lachnospiraceae bacterium | reverse complement strand
TTGCCAAAGGTTCCAAGAAAAGAAATCTTACTTACTGCTGTCGACGACAGCAAAACCGGGAGGTATCTAATATGAAACTTAAAAACATGTTACAGGAAAAATGTGGTGGAGACTTAAGAAATAAGACCAACGAAGAAATCTATTTCGCTCTTCTTGAAGTGGTTCAGGAAATGGCAAAGGAAAAAGAAAAAAATGTAGGTAAGAAAAAATTATATTACATTTCTGCAGAATTCTTAATTGGTAAATTGTTATCCAACAACTTAATTAATCTTGGAATCTATGACGAAGTAAAGGAAATTTTGGAAGAAAATGGAAAAAATATCAGTGAGATTGAAGAGGTGGAACCAGAACCATCGTTAGGAAATGGCGGACTTGGACGTCTGGCAGCCTGTTTCTTAGATTCCATTGCAACTTTAGGATTGAATGGTGATGGTATCGGATTAAATTACCACTATGGTCTGTTCAGACAGGTATTTGAAAACCGTTTACAGACAGAACAGCCAAATCCATGGATGGAAGAAAAATCATGGCTTACAAAAACTGATGTAACTTATGAAGTTAAATTTAAAAATGCAACCGTAACTTCCAGATTATATGACATTGATGTTACTGGTTTTAATAATAAAACAAACAAATTACATTTATTCGATATTGAAAGTATTGACGAATCTATTGTAGAAGACGGTATTACTTTTGATAAAGACGATATTGAAAAGAACTTAACTTTATTCTTATATCCGGACGATGGTGATGAAGCAGGACAGCTTCTTAGAATTTACCAGCAGTACTTTATGGTAAGTAACGGTGCCCGCTTTATTTTAGATGAATGTGAAGAAAAAGGATGTAACTTATATGATTTACCGGATTATGCAGTCATCCAGATTAACGATACACATCCAACCATGGTAATTCCCGAATTGATCCGTTTGTTAGTGGAACGCGGAATGGAAATGGACGATGCCATTGATGTAGTAAGCCGTACCTGTGCATATACAAACCATACAATCTTAGCAGAAGCTCTGGAAAAATGGCCGGTGCACTACTTGAAAAAAGTAGTACCACAGTTAATGCCGATTATCGAAGTATTGGATGATAAAGTACGTAGGAAATTTGATAACGAAGCAGTTTACATCCTTGATAAGGATGAACGTGTTCATATGGCACACATTGACATTCATTACGGATTCAGCGTAAATGGTGTAGCAAGCCTTCATACAGATATTTTAAAGGATAATGAATTAAATCATTTTTATCAGATTTACCCGGAAAAATTCAATAATAAAACAAACGGTATTACCTTCCGCCGTTGGTTATTACACAGTAACCACAAATTAACAGAGTTAATCACATCCTTAATTGGTGATGGTTATAAGAAAGATGCTATGGAGCTGGAAAAATTAGCAGCATTTGTGGAAGATGAAACTGTATTAAAACAGATTTTAGACATTAAATATGAAAATAAGAAAGCGTTAAAAGACTACTTGAAACGTACTCAGAATTTAGACATTAATGAAAATGCCATCTTTGATATTCAGATCAAACGTCTTCATGAGTACAAGCGTCAGCAGATGAATGCTTTATACTTAATTCACAAATATTTGGAAATCAAAAATGGTAAGAAACCATCCACTCCGATTACTGCAATTTTTGGAGCAAAGGCAGCACCTGCTTATGTCATCGCACAGGATATCATTCATATGATTCTCTGCTTGCAGGAAATCATAAACAATGACCCGGAAGTAAGTCCATACTTAAATGTGGTTATGGTAGAAAACTACAATGTAACTAATGCAGAGAAATTAATTCCTGCCTGTGATATTTCTGAACAGATTTCTTTAGCATCCAAAGAAGCCAGCGGTACAGGTAACATGAAATTTATGTTAAATGGTGCGGTAACTTTAGGAACCGAAGATGGTGCTAACGTAGAAATCCATGAATTAGTAGGAGACAGCAATATTTATATCTTTGGTGATGACAGTGAAACTGTTATTAATCGTTATGCAAGTTGGTCATATGTAGCACGACATTATTATGAAAATGATGGAGATATCCGTGCAGACATTGATTTCAT
>JAFPAZ010000138.1 GCA_017390645.1 Lachnospiraceae bacterium | reverse complement strand
TCCAATCCGGATTTTCCAACTTCAAAAACTTCCATCTCTTCCCAAAAATCCACCATAACTTCGCCACTTTCCTTAAGAAAATCCGCCATTTCCTTTACCGTCACTTCTTTCGGTGTCATATAAAATAAATCCAGAAAAACTGCCTTTTCCTTCGCAACTTCTACTTTCTTTTTCTTCTTATGATTTGCCATATTTTCTCCTTTTTTATCCTTCCATTTAGTACCGCTACGAGCCGAACGCAGCGAAAGCGTGCCTGCGGTGTTTTGTTTCTTTTGCATCACTTTCACACATAACATTTTTGTTTCGCAATCACTATTCTCCCTCTACTTCAAATACTTTTCCAAATACTCTCCTGTAAAGCTTTCCTTGCATTTCACCACTTCTTCCGGTGTTCCCTTTGCCACCACGGTTCCCCCTCTATCACCACCATTTGGCCCAATATCAATAATATAATCCGCAGTCTTAATCACTTCCAGATTATGCTCAATTACCACCACAGTATTTCCACCTTCACTCAGTCTCTGTAAAATATCCACCAACTTATGAACATCCGCAAAATGAAGTCCCGTGGTAGGTTCATCCAGAATATAAATGGTCTTTCCCGTACTTCTCCGGCTTAATTCCGTTGCCAGTTTAATTCTCTGAGCCTCTCCACCGGAAAGCGTCGTAGATGGTTGACCCAGCTTAATATAACCCAGACCAACTTCTCTTAATGTCTCAATTTTTCTCAAAATAGAAGGTACATTCTCAAAAAACTTACAAGCCTCATCCACCGTCATATCCAGTACATCAAAAATACTCTTATCCTTATATTTTACCTCTAAAGTTTCCCTGTTATATCGTTTTCCATGACAAACCTCGCAAGGTACATAGACATCCGGTAAGAAATGCATTTCAATTTTAATGATACCATCACCCTTGCAAGCCTCACAACGTCCACCGGATACATTAAAACTGAATCTTCCCTTCTGATAGGCACGCATTTTCGCATCTTTTGTATTGGCAAACAAATCACGAATCTGGTCGAACACACCGGTATAGGTAGCCGGATTGGACCTTGGAGTTCTTCCAATAGGCGACTGATCGATGTCAATTACCTTATCCAACTGTTCGATTCCCTTAATTTCTTTATGTTTTCCCGGCTTACACTTTGCCCGGTTTAATTCTTTCGCCAAACGCTTATATAAAATCTCATTTACCAAGGAACTCTTTCCCGAGCCGGATACTCCCGTTACACAGGTCATAACTCCAAGTGGAAACTTCACATTAATGTTTTTCAGATTATTCTCCCTTGCTCCAACAACCTCAAGATATCCCGTAGGTTTCTTTCGTTGCTTCGGCACAGGAATCTTAATACTTCCACTTAAATATGCTCCTGTAATGGAATTTTCCTGTTTCATAATCTCTTCTGCCGTACCCTGAGCAATGACCTCCCCACCATTTTCCCCAGCTCCCGGACCGATATCGATAATATGATCCGCTGCCAGCATGGTATCTTCGTCATGTTCCACCACAATCAAAGAGTTTCCTAAATCTCTTAAATTTTTTAAGGTCTTAATTAATTTATCATTATCTCTTTGATGCAAGCCGATACTTGGCTCATCTAAAATATAAGCCACTCCCACCAATCCGGAACCAATCTGGGTGGCCAGACGGATTCTTTGCGCCTCTCCACCAGATAAAGAACCGGTAGCTCTGGCAAGGGATAAATAATCCAATCCCACATCCATCAAAAATCCGATTCTTGAATTGATTTCCTTTAATACCTGCTGTCCAATCAGCTGCTGCCTTGGAGTTAATTCCACTTCTTCTAAAAACGTTTTTAACTTTTCAATAGACAATTCCCCAATTTCCGCAATATTTTTATCCCCAATCGTAACCGCAAGGGATTCCTTTTTCAAACGCTGCCCCTTACATACTTCACAAGGCGTAATGGTCATATATGTCTCATACTCTGCCTTCATGGTTTCAGAAGAAACCTCCCGGTATCTTCTCTGTACGTTCCGAAGCAGACCTTCGAAGGCAACATCATAAATTCCTTCCCCTCTTTGTCCCTTATAATATACCTTTACAGAATGTCCCTTGGTACCATTGATTAAAATATCTTTGATATCATCATCATAATCCTGAAATGGAGTATCCAAATCGAAACCATACTCCTTACATAAAGCATCCAGAATCGCTCTGGTATAACTCTTCTTATCCGTGCAGGACTGCCACCCCAGCACTGCAATAGCACCTTCCGCAATACTAAGTTTCATATCCGGAATCATTAAATCAATATCAAATTCCATCTTATATCCCAATCCATGACAAGTCGGACATGCTCCAAAAGGATTATTAAAAGAGAAACTTCTTGGTTCAATTTCATCAATACTGATATTACAATCAGGACAAGAGAAACTTTCACTAAAATGCATTGGCTCCCCACCAATCACATCCACTGTCATCAGCCCCTCTGCCAGTCTTAAAGCAGTCTCAATGGATTCTGCCAGACGCATATGCATCCCTTCCCTTACCACCAGACGGTCCACAACAATTTCAATGGTATGCTTTTTATTCTTATCTAACTTAATTTCCTCATTTAAATCATATAAACTGTCATCTACTTTGACACGAACAAAACCACTCTTTTTCGCCTGCTGGAATACCTTGACATGCTCACCCTTACGCCCCCGTACAACAGGAGAAAGAATCTGAAACTTCGTACCCTCCGGTAATTTCATAATTTCATCACACATCTGGTCTACCGTCTGTTTACTGATCACCTTATGACACTTCGGACAATGAGGAATCCCAATTCTTGCATAAAGCAGACGAAAATAATCGTAAATTTCCGTTACGGTACCCACTGTAGAACGAGGGTTACGGTTGGTAGATTTCTGGTCAATGGAAATCGCCGGAGATAATCCTTCAATCTTTTCCACCTCTGGTTTTTCCGCCTGTCCTAAAAACTGTCTGGCATAAGAAGACAAAGACTCCATATACCTTCTTTGTCCTTCTGCATAAATGGTATCAAATGCCAAAGAAGATTTACCGGAACCACTTAATCCTGTCAATACTACCAGCTGATTTCTAGGTATTCTTAAATCAATATTCTTAAGATTATGCTCTTTGGCTCCTTTTATCGTAATAAATTCCTGTTCCATGTTTCCTTCTTCCTCCGTTCCGATTTTCTTGTAATTCGTTTTTTCATTCCTTTAAGCTAAAAAATATCATAAGAACTATCCCCTACTAATCATCATACTCCTGAAGAGCAATCTTTAATTCCTTCAACTCATCTCTTAGTACAGCCGCCATTTCAAAGTTCAAGTCCGCTGCTGCCGCATTCATCTTCTTCGTCAATGCCTTAATTTCTTTTTCCAATTCCTTCTTCGTCATAGATTCCGGATCCTTCTTAATCTCCTCTGCCTCTTCCTGTAAAGAAGTGGTAATCAAATCCCTCACCGGTTTCACAATGGTCTTCGGCGTAATATTATGCTCTATATTATACGCTTCCTGAATGGACCTTCTACGATTGGTTTCCTTTATGGCAATATCCATGGATTTCGTAATAGAGTCTGCATACATAATTACCCTGCCTTCACTATTACGGGCTGCACGACCGATAGTCTGTACCAAAGATGTTTCCGAACGAAGAAATCCTTCCTTATCCGCATCCAGAATCGCCACCAAAGTAATTTCAGGAATATCAAGACCTTCTCTTAAAAGATTAATTCCCACCAGCACATCAAAGACATCCATTCGTAAATCCCTTACGATTTCCACACGCTCTAAAGTATCAATATCAGAATGCAGGTACTTCACCCGAATTCCCATTTCCTTTAAATATTCCGTTAAATCCTCTGCCATTCGCTTGGTAAGAGTAGTCACCAGAATCTTATGTTTGTTTTGAATTTCCTTTTGAATTTCAAACAACAAATCATCAATCTGTCCTTCCGTCTTTCTCACGTCAATCAATGGGTCC
>JAFPAZ010000015.1 GCA_017390645.1 Lachnospiraceae bacterium | reverse complement strand
CCTACGATTCCAGGAGTATTAAGGGTACCCGCTCTCCTGTTCCTTTCCTGGGCTCCACCATGAATAAAAGAACCTAGTCTGACACCATTTCTCAAATACATGATGCCAACACCCTTAGGACCATTGATTTTATGACCACTTGCACTCAACATGTCAATATTCAGCTCATTTACATTAATTGGAACGTGACCATAAGCCTGCACCGCATCTGTATGGAATAAAATCTTATGTTCCTTGGCAATCTCACCAATTTCTCTGATTGGCTGTATGGTACCAATCTCATTGTTTGCAAACATAACCGAAATTAGTATGGTGGTAGGACGAATGGCCGCCTTTAATTCTTCTAACTTAATGACGCCTTCTTCATCCACATCAATATAGCTTACCTCAAACCCTAATTTTTCAAGATATTCACAAGTGTGTAATACCGCATGATGTTCAATTTTAGAAGTGATAATATGATTTCCCTTGTTACGATGCGCAAATGCTGCCGCCTTAAGAGCCCAATTATCAGATTCACTGCCGCCACCGGTAAAATAGATTTCATTTTCCTTCGCTCCTATGAAGGTTGCAACTTCACTTCTTGCTTCGTCAATTGCTTTCTTAGCCTTAGCGGAAAAAGAATAAATGCTGGAGGGATTTCCATATAACTCTGTAAAATATGGCTGCATCCTTTGAAATACCTCCGGATGCAAAGCTGTAGTTGCTGCATTATCTAAGTATATTAACTGATTCATTCTAATACTTCCTCTTTTCTGTCAAATTTATCGTTAAGGGACATGTCTGTAGATTAGGCATCACCATAAATATAACCCCAATGATTTGAAACTAAACGAAATCATCTTAAATTTAATTCTCCCTTTTCATATTTATTTTATAGGATATATACATCATTTATACTACTATTCAAGATTTTTGTCAACTAAGGATTACCCATAAAATATACCGCCAAAACTAAAGACAACCATATCCACAACTTAGTCGTTAAGTTGCGAATACGGTTGCCCCTCCTGTTTCCTTACTTAAATACAAACATTGATAAATATCCTTGTATAAAGACACCCAACACAATAATCGGTAAAATCCAGGTAACATAAAAACGAATTTTGGCTGGTACCTTCATGCCTTTTCCTGCATTTACTTCCTCAAAATATTTCTTAAATCCCCATCCATTCTTTCTGGTACAGAATAATACATATACCAGACTTCCCAATGGCAAGATATTACTGCTTACCAGAAAATCTTCAAAATCAAGAATCGTCGTTCCTTCACCTAAAGGCTGGATTCCGGAAAGCACATTATATCCCAAAACTGCCGGCAAACTTAGAACTAAAATCAAAACGAAATTAATCAAAACCGCTTTCTTTCGTGATATATTCCAATTTTCCATTAACATGGAAATAATATTTTCAAACACCCCAATAACGGTAGATAAAGCAGCACAAGACATAAACACAAAGAACAACGATCCCCAGATTTTACCTCCTGCCATCTGATTAAATACGTTTGGTAATGTAACAAAAATCAGATTTGGACCACTATCCGGTTCAATTCCAAATGCAAAGCAGGATGGGAATATAATCATACCTGCCACCAACGCTACAAAGGTATCCAAAGACGCAATACTGACTGCTTCTCCTAACAAGGCTCTTTCTTTTCCAATATAACTACCAAAAATCGCAATAGAACCAATTCCGATACTTAAGGTAAAAAACGCCTGAGACATAGCTGCGAAAACCGTATCCATGATTCCATTTTCCATCATTCTTGAAAAATCAGGTATTAAATAAAACTTCAATCCTTCTGCTGCACCTGGTAGGGTGACCGATTTTACACTTAACACAATCATAATAGCAAGCAGACAAATCATCATCCATTTGGTAATTCTCTCGACGCCTTTTTGAAGTCCTAAGGAACATACCAAAGTTCCAATTAATACAGCAACAAACATCCAGAAAATCATAGGACCTGGTTTCGTAGTCATATCATCAAAAGCAAGTTTTACCCCTTCTGTAGTAAGATCACTAAGTTCCCCACTCAACATCTTTGGAACGTAAGAAAGCATCCATCCGCAAATAGTAGTGTAAAACATCATCAATAGCATATTTCCTGCCAATGCTACATATCCATACAAATGCCATTTCGTTCCCTTTGGCTCCAAAGCTTCAAAAGATTTAATGGCACTCTGCTTACTGCCACGTCCCACAGAAAGCTCCATGCTCAACACAGGAATTCCAAGCAGAATAAGAAAAATAAAATAAAGTAATACAAAGGCTCCTCCGCCATACTTTCCTGTAATATATGGAAACCTCCACACATTACCAAGTCCAATTGCACACCCCGCCGCAATAAACAAAAATCCAAGACGGGATTTAAACTGTTCTCTCGCCATAACTCTTCTCCTTTAAATTATATTTTTGTATAAAAAGCTGTCCCACATTTCTTCTATGTATCTGATAAAATGCACTGTTCTAGTCTAAAAAAACTTTTCACATTTGTCAAGTATTTTTCAAAAGTTCCTTTTAATTCCATAAGTGATTTCTTCGTTCCTTAAATAATGCTGCATCAATGGCTACTACCAGCATCAACCCATAAATTTCTACATCCGGGTCGTTAAATTCAATCATATAGGCATCTCCCAAAGACACTACTTCCTTTGAAATCGTCATAACCAGATTCTCATCTTGAAATACAAAATAGTTCCAACCGAAAAAATCTCCATCTACCCGCAAACCTAAATAATTCATATCAAAGTTTTTCTTTAACAGATTAAATTGTTTCTTTATTTCTCCTATTTTCTGTCCGTCTATCTCTATCTCGAACGTAGGCATTAACTGAAATGCTTTTTGTCTAACCACTCCCACTTCATGACCCATCAGGTCATAAACATGCAAATGGACTCCTAATTTAAAAAAGTCTTCCATTCGAGCCTTCACGGTATATTTTTTATTAAAATTCCCCCCATAGACATCATAGGAATCCACCAGGCTCACTACTCTTTGTTTGATATATAATTTCATCGTTTCTCCCTTTTTTGTGTGCAAATTTTCGTTAATTCTGATGTTCTACGATTTTATATTCATTATTTATCATGAAATAGGGACAGGCCTTGTATCCTTCTGCATAAATTCTGGCATAATCATCTTCATCCATACATACGTTCACATTACAGACCATTTCTCCTGTCTCTTCATCATAATCATAATTCAAACAATAATCACAACTTTTCGTATTATTCATGTTTCTCTCCATCTTAGCAAAACTCTCGACTTGGCAAATAACATCCGCACTTTTAGCAGGATATTTTTATTTTCTTTCAATTTCAACTCAGTTTTATCCCGATTTCCTATCACTTAGGAAGTTTAATTTTGAAAAACTCTATGGCATTTTGATACATTAAATCCTGATATGCCTCTGTACCAATCACATCTTCCAAGCCATGAAAATATTCCCGATACATAGATGGTTGTCCCTCACGATTATAATAATAAGTATCCACACCATCAATAGGACTGTCTGAGCCGAAAAAGATTCTTTTACTTCCAAAACGTTTTATTATTTCTATGGTAGAAGTTACCGGAACCCAGGCAGTATCCGCATAAAGATTTTCAGCTTTTTCCATGAAATTTATCGCCTCTTTATTATCTGTACCAAGTCCCATATGCGCTAAAATAAAATTTACCTTAGGATATTTTAATGCCATCTCATAAACATATTTTGCATCTGCCGCTTCGCATCCACCGGTATGACTCATAACAGGGAGTTCATACTTTTGTGCAAGTTCAACGTAAGGTTCCATTCTCTCAGAATGAAAGAAGGTATTTGAATGAAACGGATGCACTTTTATACCTTTTACAATATCTCTATTTTCTCGGATTAACTGCTCCAGTTCCTCGTTCATTCCTTCCGTGGCAGGCTTAATCCATGGCATAACACCAATCTTTCCGGGATTCTTTCTTGCAAAACGAATGGCTCGGAAAAACGACTCCGTCTGGGACATCTGAAATTCTTCCGGAAGCGGTTTTAAATCATGGCCGAATTCTGCAGAATCTCCGTTAGAAACGATACAATAATCTACATGATATTTTTCCATTTCTTGTAAAATCATATCTTCTGTCATAATAAAACCCACCTTAGCACCACCAATGTGCGTATGCATATCAATCAGCATAATACCTTCTCCTCTGAAAAACTTTAATCCTTAACTCTGATTATCATGAAAGCGACTTAAAAATTCTCTGGTTCTTTGATTTTTCGGATTTATCATAACTTCCTTCGGATCTCCGTCCTCAACAATATACCCATTTTCCATGAAAATTACTCTGCTAGAAACATCTCTTGCAAAACTCATTTCATGGGTAACAATTACCATGGTCATATGTTCCTGTGCCAGTTCTTTCATTACCTTTAAAATTTCCCCTGTCAGCTCTGGATCCAGTGCAGACGTAGGTTCATCAAAAAACAATATCTTTGGT
>JAFPAZ010000137.1 GCA_017390645.1 Lachnospiraceae bacterium | reverse complement strand
TGTTGCTTTTGAATCACTTTCACATAAAATATTGTAGTTTCGCAATCACCTAATAGATCAGATAAAGATCTACCTTTTGAATCACGTCTCACTTTTAGGATAATATTGATCCAAAATCTTTGTATCAACACGGTCTAATTCTTCTCTTGGAAGAATATGAAGTAGTTTCCATCCTAAATCAAGAGTCTGAATCATGTTGCGGTTCTCAATGACAGACTGACACACAAATTCCTTTTCAAAAGCCTCTCCAAAAGCAAGGTATTTTTTATCAATTGGAGACAATTCATCTTCACCGATAACAGATGCCAATGCACGGGCTTCTCCTACCTTTGCATAGGAAGAGAAAAGCTGGTTTGCAAGATCCTGATGATCCTCTCGGGTAAATCCTTTTCCGATACCATCCTTCATCAGTCTTGATAAAGATGGTAATACATTGATTGGAGGATAAACCGCCTTTTGATGTAAGGAACGTTCCAAAACAATTTGTCCTTCTGTAATGTATCCCGTTAAGTCAGGGATTGGGTGAGTAATATCATCATTTGGCATGGATAAAATCGGAATCTGGGTAACAGAACCATTTTTACCTGCCACAATGCCTGCACGCTCATAAATGGTGGCCAGTTCACTGTATAAATATCCGGGATAACCTTTTCTTGATGGAATTTCTCCCTTTGAAGAAGAAACTTCACGCATGGCTTCCGCAAAAGAAGTCATATCTGTTAAGATTACCAGGATGTGCATGCCTTTTTCAAAAGCAAGGTATTCTGCCGCAGTCAAAGCAACCTTTGGCGTAATCAGTCTTTCTACCACAGGGTCGTTGGCAAGATTTAAATACATGACAACGTGATCCATGGCACCACTTTCTTCAAAAGTACGTTTAAAAAAGTCAGCTACATCATATTTTACACCCATGGCAGCAAACACAATGGCAAAGTCTTCATCGGAATTATCTCCTAAGGAAGCCTGTTTTACGATTTGGGCTGCCAGCTGGTCGTGGGGAAGACCGTTTCCAGAGAAAATAGGAAGTTTCTGGCCACGAATCAGGGTAGTTAAACCATCAATGGCAGAAATACCGGTATGAATATAATTTCTTGGATATTCTCTTGCCACAGGATTTAAAGGTTTTCCGTTTACGTTGACCCGCTGTTCCGGTACGATAGGACTAAGTCCATCTAAGGGCTGACCGATTCCGTTAAATACACGGCCTAAAATGTCCGGAGATAAATCCAGTTCCATAGGGTGTCCTGTCAGACGGCTCCTTGTATTATCAAGGGACATATTTTCTGTACCTTCAAATACCTGAACCACTGCTTTTTCATTATATAATTCTACAATACGTCCTAATTTTTTTTCCTTATTGTCTACCGTAATTTCCATAATCTCTTCAAAGGAAGCATTTTGGACGCCATCTAAGACCACCAAAGGTCCATTGATTTCATCAAGTCCTAAATATTCAATTGCCATAATATTCCTCCAATCTGAGAACGTTTATGTTCTCATTCATCCTTTTAACCCTCAATGATTCACGAAATATTATAAAAATCGTGAATCATC
>JAFPAZ010000136.1 GCA_017390645.1 Lachnospiraceae bacterium | reverse complement strand
TTCCTCCATTGCTTTTTTCCTCCTGTTGTTTCTCTTTATGTTTCCATTTTTTTACTTTTTGTTTCTTTAGTATACCGAAGTAAGAAACAAATCTCAAGGGAAACCAAGGGAAAAATATTGACAGGAAATGACAGTATGAACTCTGAACTATGAAACCACAATTATTCACGGACTTAATCATTTTGCTAAAACTTAAGAAAGAGCTTAAAAACCTAATCTCGAAATAATAACCCACAAACACGAATATATAAAAAAACCCAACTGAACTACTATGGGTTCCATTGGGCTTATTTCACTCTCGAATTTTGAACGTATTAAAATTGTAGGGGCGCACGGTATGGAGCAATTCGTAGGTATCGTGAGAACAAAATACCTTTTGTCTCCAACCTCAATCTATCGGCGTATTCTTAACCGATGCACCAACTTTATTCGCAAACTTCGTGTATTGTCCTAACCATACCAATTCTATGGTACCGGTAGAACCACTTCTTTGTTTAGAAATAATAACTTCCGAGATTCCTTTCTTATCCGTATCCGGATTATAATAGTCATCCCTATATAAGAACATAATCACATCCGCATCCTGCTCGATGGCTCCAGATTCACGCAAATCCGACATCATTGGGCGTTTATCTGGTCTGGCTTCCACACCACGGGATAACTGGGAAAGTGCAATAATCGGCACATTCAGTTCTCTCGCCAAAGATTTTAAAGAACGGGAAATTTCCGAGATTTCCTGTTGGCGACTTTCTGTTCTCTTTCCACTTCCACTTAATAACTGAAGGTAGTCAATGATAATCAATCCAACATCATGGGACTGCTTATATTTACGGCACTTCGACCGCAAGGTAGAGATGGTCAAATCACTGGAATCATCAATAATCAGCTTGGAACGTCCTAACGTTCCCGCACTTTCCATTAATTTATCCCAATCCATATCTCCCAACTCACCGGTACGAAGGTTTTGGGAATCTACCATGGAATCAATGGCAAGGAGACGGGTTGCTAACTGTTCCTTGGACATTTCCAGGTTAAAAATCAAACAGGCAGTATCCTGCTTAAAGGCAACATGTTGTGCAATATTTAAAGCAAATGCAGTCTTTCCCATAGCAGGTCTTGCTGCCACAATAATCAGTTCTGAACCATGAAGACCGGTAAGCTTCATGTCCAAATCAATAAACCCCGTAGCAAGCCCGGTAATCTTACCTTTATTTTTCGCCGCTGCTTCAATCATTTCCAAAGTATTGATTACAACCTCAGAAATCGGCACATAATCGTCTGCTCCCTTTTGCTTTTGCAACAAACGAAAGACATTTTTCTCTGTCTTTTCTAAGATGGTATCCACGTCCTCTTTTGCCATATAACAGTCGTTGGTAATTTCCTCACACTCTTTAATCAAAGCCCTTAACATGGCATTATCTTTAATAATTTTTGCATACTGTCCCGCATTGACAGACGTGGGAACTGCTGAAACCAGCTCACTGAGATAAGATACCGTACAGATACTTTCCGGTATATCTTTTCCCTTTAACTTATTCTGCAATGTAACCAAATCCACAGCTTTTCCTTCCGAATAAAGCTCCACCATAGCTTCAAACAGCGCTCCATACTGTCCATGATAAAAATCCTCTTTCGTTAACATATCCGCTACTTCCACAATGGCATCCCGGTCCATAATCATGGCACCAATTACGGATTGTTCTGCTTCTACACTATTAGGTTGAATCTTTTTAACAAATGCCTCATCCATGAACTATTTTGCCTCCGTTACCACTACCTTTAATTGACCGGTTACCTTTGCATGTAATTTAATATCAACCATATGAGTTCCTAGAGACTTAATTGGTTCAGCAAGTTTAATTTTCTTCTTATCAATGTCATAGCCTAACTGTTCTTTTGCTGCCTGTGCCACTTCCTTCGAAGATACGGAACCAAATGTTCTTCCGCCCTCTCCTACCTTAATACTTAATGTAATTTTCTTATCTTCTAATTCCTTTGCCAATGCCATTGCAGCTTCTAATTCTTCTTTTGCAATCTTTGCTTCATTGGCCTTTTGAAGTTTCAAATCATTTTTATTGGCACCGGTTGCCTCAACTCCAAGCTTTTTTGGTAAAATGAAGTTTCTTGCATAGCCATCATTTACCTTTACGATTTCTCCTTTTTTTCCTAATGCTTTTACGTCTTGTAATAAAATAACTTCCATTTTATATTTCTCCTTCCAGTTTCATTTCTTTTAACAATTCTTTGACTTTATCTAAGGCTTCTTCCAGACTTACGTCCTTTATCTGGGCTCCGGCCACATTTGCATGGCCGCCCCCGCCTAATTTTTCCATAATAATCTGAACATTGATTTCATCAATGGAACGGGCGCTGATGTAAATCGTATCATTTACCTGTGTTAACACGAAGGAAGCATGAACCCCATCTATATCCAACAGTTCATTTGCTACCTGGGCTCCCAACACTGTAGGGGACTCGATTCCCGTCATATCCGGCATTATAGATAATGCAAAATGTTCCAGATAAGTCGCAGCATTCTCCACTGCTTTGGCGCGAATCTTATAAGATTCAATATCATAACGGAACATCTTTCGCACCCGAATAACATCTGCTCCACATCTTCTTAAAAATGCTGCCGCCTCAAAAGTTCTCACACCGGTTTTGGTAACAAAATTATCAGTATCTACCAGCATTCCCGCATACATGGCATCTGCTTCATAAGGCTTCATCTTGGTTTTTTCTGACATATACTGCAGAATTTCTGCAACCATTTCGCAGGCAGAAGAAGCATTAGGCTCAATATAAGTTAATACCGGATTTTCAATGACTTCATTGCTTTGTCTATGATGGTCAATGACCACAATGAATCTGGCACGGTGTAATAACGCTTCGCATTCGGTGTAACCTGGGCGATTTACATCCACCACCACCAGCAGGGTATTGACATCCATTAACTCCATGGCTTCTTCGCTCTTAATAAACATATCTTCTTCATAATTACTGTTTCCAACAAAATTATTTACCACAGAACGGATGGCCTGTGGCGGAACATCCATAACGATATGTGCTTTTTTATTAAGATTCTTGGCTATCCGGTAAATACCGATGGCAGAACCAATGGCATCCATATCCGGAATCTTATGCCCCATAATTACTACCCGGTCTTTTCCTTCCAGTAATTCCTTTAAAGCACGGGCCTTCACCCTTGCCTTTACTCTGGTGCCTTTTTCCACACCCTGGGTCTTTCCTCCGTAATAAAGAACCTTTTCCCCGTCCTTTACCACCGCCTGGTCACCACCACGTCCAAGAGCCAGATCCATACCGCTTCTGGCCGCTTCATAGGTTTCCAGATACCCGTCCATACCGGAACCAACACTGATACTTAATGTTACAGCAATGCTGTTTCCCACATTAATGGCTCTTATTTCGTCCAGAATGGAAAATTTATCATTTTGAAGCTGTTCTAAATTCTTTTTCTGAAATACTGCAAAATACTTATCCTTCTCCAGGCGCTTAATAATGGCTCCGGCATTCTGCATATATTTGGTAAGTTTACGATTGATCAATGCCGTCAGCAATGATTCTTTTACTTCATCAATGCTTTCTAGCGCCTCTTCATAATTGTCGATATATATCAGACAGGCAGCCATTTTCTGCTCCTGATTTTCCCTAATATATTTCTTAATCTCGGTTTCATCAAACAAATAAACCGCAATCAGGGAGTTGCTGGCATCTATGAAATCATCTTCGTCTCCCCATTTCGCATGCACACATTTCATTTCCAACCGGTAATTACGCTCCTCATATAGGATTTCTACTGAAGCCTCACCGGTCTGAATGGGAAGTATTTCCTTGGTTAGTTCCGGAAATACCTGAAACAGGCTTTTTTTATGCATTTTTTCTTTTCCAATTACATCATAAAACTGTTGATTCGACCATAAAAATCTTCCATCCAGGTCAATTAAAGTGTAGGGCAATGCTAAATCCTTCAATAATTCCTTTTGTATCTGACTCTGCTCAAAGGAAAAATTAACCATTTCCGCCATAATATCCGGCCGTTTCTGGTAATAGATAACAAGTACAATCACCATGTATATTAAATCAAAGACCAGCATGATCAAACCGGCTTCCCTGCTGACAATAAACATAATTCCTGCTGCTATCAGCCAAAAAACAGCAAGCAGCAATGGAACTTTCAAGTACTTCTCTATCTTTATCTTAAGTAGGTTCTTTTGGTTCATACTATTTTTCTGTCCTCCATGCATACTGCAAGTTTGCTTTGGATTACTCATAGCAGGTGCCATGGTTCTCCTTAACTTTAAAATCCATTCTAACTCATTCTATAGTATAACACTTCTATTTTTAACATTCAAGAAAAAAAGAACCTTTGCAAATCCATCCGCAAAGGCTCTTTCGTTGCTGTTCACACATAAACTGCAACACACTTATTTAATTCTAAAATATATTTTCTCAATCTTACTTTTATTACTTCACATTTCATCCACACAGAACTACGCCTTATCAGACACGCTCCGTTCTCCTTATACCAAACTTGTCTTATTAAGTACCCGTTTACTGACTGCTCCAAGACCTATGGCAAATAGTAAACCGCCTATGAAACACAAACCAACATTCATTATCGTAGACCCAAGATTGCTCCAACAAAATAAGCAACTAAT
>JAFPAZ010000135.1 GCA_017390645.1 Lachnospiraceae bacterium | reverse complement strand
TTTATCCATTGATGATCCGGCGTTAAAGGAGGAAATCGGGGAATATCTGTATGACCAGCTTATGGAGGAAATTGAGCTTTTGGATGGGGCAGCAGATGAACTGGATATGGAATTGGTGGAAAAAGGTAAATTATCACCGGTATTTTTCGGTTCGGCCTTAACTACCTTTGGTGTGGAAACATTTTTACGTCACTTCTTAGAGATGACTTCTTCCCCACTTGCCAGAAATTCTGATGAAGGCTTGATTGACCCATTGACCGAAGATTTTTCAGCCTTTGTATTTAAGATTCAGGCAAATATGAATAAGGCACATAGAGATAGAATTGCATTTATGAGAATCTGTTCCGGAAAGTTTGATGCTACCAAGGAAGTCTATCATGTGCAAGGGGGAAAGAAACTACGTCTTTCCCAGCCACAGCAATTAATGGCACAGGACCGTAAAGTGGTGGAAGAGGCATATGCCGGGGATATTATCGGTGTGTTTGATCCGGGTATTTTTTCCATTGGTGATACCATTGTAGCACCGGGAAAGAAGTATCAATACGAAGGCATTCCGACCTTCGCACCGGAACATTTCTGCCGTCTGGTTCAGTTGGACACCATGAAGAGAAAACAGTTTGTAAAAGGTGTTACCCAGATTGCCCAGGAAGGTGCCATTCAGATTTTCCAGGAATACAGTGCCGGTATGTCAGAAATTATCGTAGGTGTAGTAGGTGTCCTTCAATTTGATGTTTTGAAGTATCGTCTGGAAAATGAATATGGCTGTGACATTCGTTTGGAACCATTGCCATACAATTACATCCGCTGGATTAAGGATGTTACCTTTGATCCAAACCAGTTAAGAGGCGGTATGGATGTGAAGAAGGTAAAAGATATGAAAGGAAATCCATTGTTATTATTCCAGAATGAGTGGAATATTAAGATGCTCTTAGACAGAAATGAAGGACTTGAGTTGATGGAATTTTCAAAGAATTGATAAGGGGTAAAAGAACAAAGATAACTAGTGTTATTGCTTATAAAATATTATTTTTACCGGTTTCAATGTAAGTAAGGGAAAATTTTAAAATTTAAAACAAGATACAAACTTCTGCATATATTATATTATGATACAAGGTAAAAAGGCATGATGATTGCATGAAAAAACATGACTTTTGATCCTTGGGTATCATTAACATTATAAAAAGATGCAGGAGGAAAACCATGAAACGAATTTATCTCGGCATTTGTGGCAAAACAGATAAAAATGACGGCTTCCTCATAGAAAAGGAGGCCGATTTTTGTTTTACAGAACATTTGGTGAAAGAACTAAAAAGGCTTGGATACGAAGTGAAAGTTGGAAGATATTGTCCCCCATATCACGATGCCCTGGAACGTTACATGGAATGCAAACGGTATCAGCCGGATGGGATTTTAGAGTTTCATAGTAGAGAAAGTACAGGTGTATTGGTATCTTATCATGGTATGGAAGCAAAAGAGATGGCAGAGAAGATAGAAAGAAATTTGAGAAAAAATGGGATAAAGGCTGAGATAAAAGAAAAAAGGAATCACTCCCTGTCCTATGATTGTCCGATGTATCTGGTGATAGAGGGAGAGTTTCATAAAGAAGAAGTATTAGAAGCGGTAATTAGGGAATTATAAGAAAGATGTGGATGATAAATGAAGTGCAGTGACATGTAATATGGTTACTGTTCCCTTACGAACAGTAATAGAATATGCCCCTTCTAAATAGACAGGAAAGGGATTCCTGTTTCGTTGGAAGGGGATACATAAAATGATGTTGGGGTAAAAGGTCATGTTTTTTATGGGAGTATGAAAAACATGACCTTTTATTTCTGATATCATAAAATTAGTCGTATATTGCGAATGGAATTAATGATATGACGGAATGGAACATTGCATTTTAAAAGGAAATCCGTTATACTAACCATAATTAATAGAGATATC
>JAFPAZ010000134.1 GCA_017390645.1 Lachnospiraceae bacterium | reverse complement strand
TTGATGATACAATAAAAGCAGCAATTGATGCATATTATGAACAATATGGAGTAAAATAGGAGGTAGTTTTATGGAAAGAGTGCATAAAGTGATGAAATCCAGTGGTGCATGGAATATTGTAATTGGTGTTGGACTGATTGTGATGGGAATAGGATTTGGAATTATCTCTATTATTAATGGTGGGAAGTTAATAAAAGCTAAAAAAGACGTAATGTTTTAGGATTAAAAAGGGAAACTCAAAAGAGTCTCCCTTTTCGAGTTCATTCTAAAATGATTTAATGTGAGGTGAAAATTTTGACTAAAGACACAAAAATGGCAAAATTTCATTTACTTCGCTGTTTCTTTTGGATTTACTTTGTAATATTAGTTTATTTTTTGCTTCTGAGCGAACGGAAAGAATATACATATTATAGATATAATCTGGTATTGTTTCAGGAAATTCAACGTTTTCTAAATGGGGCAAAATACTTTAGTACAAAGGAAATTTTGTTAAATCTGCTTGGAAATGTGATTGGATTCGTACCTTTGGGATTTATGATACCGGTCGTGCAACGGAAAAAGACATTCTCTTTTCTTTGCGTTATTTTTGTCTTTTTATTTAGCCTGACCATAGAAATAATTCAGTTAATCTTACGGATAGGTGTATTTGATGTGGATGATTTGCTTTTGAATACATTGGGCGGTTTTATCGGATATTTGATTTATCTTTTGGCGATGTATTTTAAATGTGGGAAGAAGGAAAAGTCATGAGAAATAAAAATGCATATAATTTTACTGCTAAGGTGCAATCGAAAGAGGCAAAAGCGTCCATTATTTTTGGAACATTAAGTTTAGTGGCAATCATAGGAGCTGTGATTGCCGGAGTAATGGATAAGAATTTTAATGGACGTTTCATGGGGGCTTTGGGATTTTTATCTTTTACGTTGTCTTTGTGTGGATTTATATTAACGGTAGAAACATTAAAAGATGAAGATACCTTGCCTAAATTAAAGTATATTTCATTGGTAATAAATACATTGATGATATTGTTTGATGTTTTTTTGTTTGCATCAGGATTGTAGTAGAATGATGGTGTTTAGTCGGTAACGGGAACTATTTGGAACGAGGAATCGAAAATGGATGAAAGATTAAAAAAACAATTAGAATTTGTATATGAATTGGATAAATTAAAAAGTATAAACAGGCAAACCTATATTGCAGATGGAAGCAAACACGAAAATGATGCAGAGCATTCCTGGCATTTAGCTTTAATGTGTATGCTTTTAAGTGAGCATTCCAATCAGGAAATTGATGTATTAAAAACCATGTTCATGGTACTGATTCATGATGCAGTGGAAGTTGATGCAGGAGATACTTATGCTTATGATGAAACCGGAAACTTATCGAAACGGGAAAGAGAAGTGAAAGCTGCAGAAAGAATTTTTAACATATTGCCAGAAGAACAGGGAAAAAAAGTTCGGGCATTGTGGGATGAGTTTGAGGAAAAAGAAACACCGGAATCAAAATTTGCTAATGCCCTTGACAGACTTCAACCTATTATCTTAAACCATTTAACAGATGGCAGGGCTTGGAGGGAACATGGTGTAAAGAAATCCCAGGTTCATAACCGTAATAAAAATGTAGGTGAAGCTTCCAAGGAATTTGGAGAATTGATAGATCAAATCATTAATTTTAATGTAGAAAAGGGTAATTTAATCGATGAGTAGAAAACAAGATGTATTCATTAAGGAAGAAAATGAAGAGATTATAGAAAGATATGAACTTTCCATGGAAAGAATTCATTCCATGTTGGAGGAAAATGAGATAAAGGAGCCGTTTTGCTCTTATTTTAAGGAAAATGCGAAATTATTTATTAAGCTTCAAAATATTCTGGACAAAGTAAAAAATCCGGAATGGTTTCAAGCTGATTTTGGAGAACTGAAACAACAGAATAAGAATGAGTATAAAGAATTAGTGCCAGAGGCGTATGAATGCAGTTACGCCAATCCTGCATACTGCGTAGAGCAGTTAGGAGAAGAATTTGGAACGATTCTTAGTTTTCTTTATGCAGAGAATTATTCCCTGATTCCCTACGCCTATGAGAATCGTCTCTATGAAATTACCATACATTGTGAGTTGTTAATAGAGATTTATAACCGCTTTGAAGACGAGGTTTCGTTAGAAGGAATCAAGGATTCTATTTATTATTTTTACAGTGATTACGCAGATGTTTTAGTGGCAAAACGCACGGAAGAACAAATAAATCCGAGTTTTGATTTTGCAAAAGACATTATTATGAATTCTGATTTATCTGATTTAAGATATTTATTCCGATATGGGGAGTACATTTCTGAGAATGAAATTGGGATTGCCGGATATTTGAATAAGGTATCTGCTGATGTTATTGATAAAATGGCAGTTACTTATGTGGAAGGATATAAAAAAGGATTTGTTGCTGCAGGAATCGACCTATCAAAGAAGAAAACAGTAAATATACGCTTTCATTTAGGATTTGAGAGAATGATAAAACGAGCCATTGAGTTGTTTGCTGAAATTAATTTAGAACCGGTGATTTACCGCACAGCCATAAGCAGAATCAATAAATCCGGTATTCGTAAGAATGGTTACACTACTACCAGTGTGAATAAACAATATGAATATGACCATAGAATGGATGAAACATTCTTTTTGGATTCGGCATTTTTGGATAGAAAGGTAAATGTAATAAAAAATACCTATGAAAATAACAAAGAATTGGCAAAAGGAAATGCTGGTCCAGCTGTGGTAGAAACCTTTGGTGAGGCACCATTTGAGCCGAAAAACAAAAAGGAAAATGCAGTCCTATCCACAAAACAACAGGAACTTTCAGTAGAACTTGCTTCTACCGTTGGAAGAATTGTAAATGAATATATGCCAAGAAGTGAGTATAGCTTTACCATCATTGCCTTTCCGCTACCAGAGATTTCTGAAAAATTTGAAGAGATTTTTGAAGAAACCATAAAAGTCAATACCCTAGATCAGGAGTTGTATTTAAAGATTCAGGAAACTTTAATTCAGGAATTAAATGAAGCAAAATTCATTAAGGTAAAAGGAAAAGATGGGAACCAGACAGATATTATGGTGTCTATGCAGGAAATTGCGGATAAAGAGAAGCATACCAATTTTGAAAACTGTCTGGCAGATGTAAACATTCCGGTGGGAGAGGTGTTTACTTCTCCAAAGTTGGAAGGTACCAAGGGGATTTTGAATGTTAGTGAAGTATACTTGAATGAATTAAAATTTGTGAATTTGAAATTGGTGTTTCAAGATGGTGTCATAAAAGAATATGACTGTGATAATTTTGATACCAAAGAAGAAAATCAAAAGTTTATCAAAGAAAATCTGTTAATGAACCGGGAAACACTTCCAATTGGAGAATTTGCCATTGGAACTAACACCACGGCCTATGTCATGGCAAACCGTTATCAGATTGTATATAAGCTTCCGATTTTAATTGTGGAAAAGATGGGACCTCATTTTGCGGTAGGAGACACTTGTTACAGTATGTCTGAGGAGAACAGAATTTTTAATCCGGACGGAAAAGAAGTGACTGCAAAGGAAAATTCCTATTCAAAACTACGACATACGGATATAAAGAAAGCATATTTTAATCTTCATACAGACATTACCATTCCATATGATGAAATTGGTGAAATTACATCGGTACATGAGGATGGAACTTGCGTAAATATTATGAAAGATGGTCGTTTTGTGCTAGAAGGAACACAAATGTTAAATGAACCATTTATGGCGAAATAGGAGGAAACATGAAGAAAATAGGAATTGTTGGCGGAGGGCAGCTTGGAAAAATGATGATTTTAGATGCCAAAAGGCTGGATTATTATTTTGTAATCTTAGATCCGACACCAAAATGTCCCGCAGACAGTATTGCGGATGAGCATATTGTTGCAGGGTTTGATGATATGGATGCCATGCTGGAACTTGCTTCTAAAGTAGATGTGGTAACTTATGAATTTGAACACATTAATGTAAAGGCATTGCAGAAGATGGAGGAAAAAGGATATAAAGTATATCCATCTAGCGAAACTTTGCTTCATATCCAAAATAAATATAATCAAAAATTATGGCTGCAAAAACATGATTTGCCGGTTCCGGAATTTGAAGAGATTAAAAACTTAGATGAATTGAAAAAAGCCCCGGAACGATTTGGATATCCCTTAATTTTAAAGACCTGTACCGGAGGTTATGATGGAAAGGGAAATGCAGTGATTCATTCAGAAGAGGAAATCATAACTGCATATGAATCCTTAGGTGCCGGAACGTTGCCGTTGATGGTAGAAAAATTTGTGCCTTTCGAAAAA
This sequence comes from Lachnospiraceae bacterium, assembly GCA_017390645.1. The sequence goes on along the minus strand of JAFPAZ010000134.1, from coordinate 1,507 downwards.
GAAGTATCCATCCTGGTATGTCAGAATACCAAGGGCGATATAGAAGTTTTTCCGATCGCTGAAAACATTCACGTAAACAGTATACTAGATGAAACTACAGTACCTGCAGTGATTTCAGAACAGTCAAAGGAAAAGGCTATGGATATTGCCAAAAGAGCAACCAAGGCATTTAAAGCCTATGGAATGCTCTGTATTGAACTTTTTGTGACAAAGGACGGAGAGGTTTTGGTAAACGAATTAGCCCCAAGACCTCATAATTCCGGTCACTATACCATAGAGGGGTGCTATACATCACAGTACGAACAGCATATTCGTGCAATTTTAGGACTTCCTTTAGGAAATCCAGGTCTCATTCGCCCTACCGTAATGAAAAATATCATCGGTACGAAGAATTGCAAGGCTTGCTTACATGGTCTTGATGAAGCATATCAAATGCCGGATGTAAAAATACATATTTACGGAAAAGAAACCGTATCTGTAGGAAGAAAAATGGGGCATATCACAGCTTCGGCAGATACCTTGGAAGAAGCTTTAAGACAGGTTCGTTATGCATATGAAAAAATATATTTTTCAGAAGAAGAATAAAAAGGAGAAATAATATGGTACAAGTTGGAATAATTATGGGAAGTGATTCAGATCTTCCTGTTATGTCGAATGCTGCAAAGATGTTAGATGATTTAGGAGTTGAATATGAGCTGACAATCGTTTCTGCTCATAGGACACCGGACAAACTGGTAGAGTATGCAAAAACAGCAAAAGAACGAGGATTAAAGGTGATTATAGCTGGAGCAGGTGGAGCTGCACACTTACCCGGTATGGTAGCTTCTATGACAACATTACCAGTGGTTGGTGTTCCGGTTCAGACAAAAGCATTAGGTGGGGTAGATTCTTTGTATTCCATCGTTCAGATGCCACCAGGAATTCCGGTGGCTACCGTTGCTATCAATGGGGCATTAAATGCAGGACTATTAGCAGCCAAAATCTTGGCTACCAATGATGAAGAATTAAGCCGAAAGGTTTCTGATTATGCAAAGAGTTTAAAAGATATGGTGGATGTAAAAGCAAAGAAATTAGAAGATATCAAATATCAGGCCTATTTGGATCAAATGTAAATGAAATAACTTATTAGAGATAATAAGGTGAGAATCATTTAAAATAGGATTTTAGATAGGAAAATGTATTTTCTTATAGAAAAAATAAGAAAGGTATGGTATATTAGTTTTGCAGCTACATGATAATGTGTGGATGCAAAAAAAAAGAAATTTGAAAGCGTAGGACAAGATTACAAAGAAACGTGTTAATTTAAGGAGGATAATCAAATGGATTACAAAAATGCCGGAGTTGATATTGAAGCAGGATATAAGTCAGTAGAGCTTATGAAGAAGCATGTACAGTCAACAATGAGACCTGAGGTATGCACAGATATAGGCGGATTCTCAGGTGCATTTTCGCTTAACAGTTTCAGTGGTATGAAGGAGCCTACACTCGTATCAGGTACGGATGGAGT
>JAFPAZ010000133.1 GCA_017390645.1 Lachnospiraceae bacterium | reverse complement strand
GTAATTGTAAATATGACCAGACATAGTGTGGGAAAAGGGGAACGATATGAGAAACAGGTTTTAAGCCAGCAAAAATATGACAGTATTACACTGCCGTATCAAAGAGGGGATATTGTAGATTGTAAGAATACAGTGTTGGCGACTTCAACAAAAGTCTATAATTTGATTTTGGAACCGAAAAATATTATTAAAGATAAAGAAAAAAAAGAGGCAACCATAAATGCATTGGTGACCTATTTTTCATTGGATAGGGAAACGATAGAAAATTATCTGAAGGATGAAAAGTCTTTATATAAAGTTGCATTAAAAGAATTGTCTTATGAAGAAATAGAGCCATTTAATGAGTTTTTAACTACAAAAGAGGGTGCAAAGGTTGTTGGAATCTGGTTTGAAGAAGAGTATGAAAGGTATTATCCTTATGAGTCTTTAGCTTGTCACGTGTTAGGGTTTACAACCAGGGGTAATGTTGGACTTGGTGGTGTTGAACAGTACTATAGTGATGAATTAAATGGAATTGATGGACGTTCTTATGGTTATCTTACTTCTGATCTGACTTTGGAACGTACCGTGATTGAACCTACGAATGGAAATACGGTTGTACTGACCTTGGATGCGAATTTAGAAAGCATGGTAGAAGAAAAAATAGCGGAATTTGAACATGAAGTGGGTGCGAAAAACACCTCAGTACTGATTATGAATCCGAATAACGGAGAGATACTGGTTATGGCAAATTCCAATAAATATAATTTAAACGATCCTTATGCCAACGAAGCCATTTATTCCGTGCTTGATACTAAAGTGCCGGGAGAAGTAAATGAAGTGACAGAAGAAGAAAAAGCTGCATTTGATGCTCAAATTGAGGCCATGAAAGAGGAAGAAAGATTAGAAATTCTAAATTCAAAGGTGTGGAGAAATTTTGCAGTAAGTGATACTTATGAGCCGGGATCTACTTTTAAAGCAGTTACTATGTCGGCAGCCCTAGAGGAAGGGGTTCTTACAGGAAATGAAACTTATTATTGTGATGGTGGTGAAGTGATAGCCGGAAAAAATATCCGGTGTGCAAAACGAGAAGGCCATGGAGAATTGACTTTGGCTTATGGAATTGCCTATTCTTGTAATGATTTATTAATGGCAGTCGCAAATCAAATGGGAAGGGATCTTTTTGCAAAGTACCAGACAGTTTTTTGTTTTGGGCAAAAAACAAACATTGATTTACCGGGAGAAGCAGTTACAGCAGGGCTGGTTTATACGGCAGAAAATTTAAATGAGGTAGAACTTGCGACTTCTTCTTTTGGACAGAGTTTGAATTGCTCCATGATTCAAATGGCATGCGCATATTCTTCTATCATAAATGGTGGAAATTATTATGAACCACATATTGTAAAGCAGATTTTGGATTCTAATGGAAAGGTTGTAAAAAACATTACTCCTGTATTAGTAAAGAAGACCATTTCCGAAAGTACGTCTGAAATGATGAGAAGTTATTTGGAAGTAACGGTAACTGATGGTACCGGATGGAGAATACAGACAGAAGGATATGAAATTGGTGGAAAAACCGGAACTGCCCAGAAGGTACCTTATGCAGAGGAAAGGTATTTAGTTTCGTTTATTGGGTTTGTTCCGGTAGACAATCCGCAGTTTTTAATTTATGTTGTTGTGGATGAACCAAATGTTTCGAATCAAGGAAAATCTTATGATGCATTGATACTTACAAAAAGTATATTAGATGAGATTCTTCCGTATATGAATGTATATCAGACTCAGGATGCAGAAGAGGAACCTTTGCCGGGAGTAGATGAAGAATTAGCAGAAGAGGGAGTAGACGAGGGTGGATTTTTTGATGATGATGTGGTGAATTCTGTTACATCAGATAGTGGTGCACAAAATACCGATACACAAGATAGCAATGCACAAGATTCCGATACACAAGATAGCAATGCACAAAATACTGATATGCAGGATTCTGTAAGTCAGTAAGTGGCAGACATTGTTTAAATAGCAATAAAAATCATAACCTCATAACAACCAAAATAATATATAATAATGGTTGTTATGAGGTAGTTATGTTTAAAAGCAAAACATTTATGAAACGCAAACTGATGCTGGTATTTCTGGTTTTCTTTTTCTTTTTGATTTTTTTAATTGGAAGACTGGTATATATTACCATTTTACAGTCTGATTTTTATCAGAATGAGGCATTAAAGCTTCATCAAAGAGAAAGGGCAATTAAGGCACCAAGAGGCATTATATATGACCGAAATGGAAAAGTAATTGCATCAAATAAACCGGTCTGTACCATATCTGTTATTTATGCACAAGTGACAGACAAAGAAAAGGTGATTGATGTTTTGTCAAAAGAATTGGAGATGGATGAAGCTGAAATTCGTAAAAAAGTAGAAAAAGTATCATCCAGGGAACGAATTAAAAGTAATGTAGAGAAAGAAATAGCGGATAGAATCAGGGAATATGAATTAGATGGTGTTATGATTGATGAAGATTATAAAAGATATTATCCCTATGGTGATTTAGCTTCGAAGGTTATCGGATTTACAGGAGCTGATAATCAAGGAATTATTGGATTGGAAGTATTTTATGATGCATATTTAGCCGGTAAGGATGGAAGTATTAATACTTTGACGGATGCGAAAGGAATCGAAATCGAAAATGCGGAAGAAACGGTAGATGAACCTGTGGAGGGGCAGAACTTAACTATATCCATCGATTTGAATATTCAAAAATATGCCCAGCAGGCAGCAGAGAAAGTATATACAAAAAAAGAAGCAAAAAGGGTTTCGGTCATTGCCATGAATCCGAAAAATGGAGAGATTTATGCCATGGTAAATGTGCCGGAATTTGATTTAAATGAACCATTTACATTAACGGAAGAATATGATACCGAAGGACTCTCAGCAGATGAAATAAATGATTTGAGAAATCAGATGTGGAGAAACTGGTGTATCAATGATACTTATGAACCAGGTTCTACGTTTAAGACAGTAACCGCTACAGCTGCTTTAGAAGAAGGAGTTGTTACATTGGAGGATGGGTTTCAATGTCCGGGTTTTCGTATTGTAGAGGATAGAAAAATCCGGTGTCATAAAGTGGCAGGACATGGCAGTGAGTCTTTTAAACAGGGATTTATGAATTCCTGTAATCCGGTTTTTATGGATGTGGGTGCCAGAGTTGGTGTAGAAAATATGTATAAAAACTATAAAAAATTAGGTTTATTTGAAAAAACAGGAGTAGATTTGCCTGGAGAAGCAAATTCTATTATGCATAATAAAGAAAACGTAGGACCGGTGGAACTGGCAACCATGTCTTTTGGTCAGTCTATTCAGATTACTCCACTTCAATTGATGGTTGCAGTAAGTGCCATGGTGAATGGAGGAAATCTGGTTACTCCGCATTTTGGAATGTATATTACAAACAGTAATCATGAAATTGTACAGACTTTGGAATATCCTTTGGAAACAGGTGTTATTAGTAAAGAAACCTCAGATACCATGAAGATATTGCTGGAATCGGTTGTTGCTGAAGGTGGCGGAAGCAAGGCAATTGTGGAGGGATATCGTATTGGAGGAAAGACTGCTACCAGTGAAAAGCTTCCAAGAAGCAGTAATAAATACATTTCTTCCTTTATAGGGGTGGCTCCGGCGGATGATCCGTTGATTGCTGTATTGGTGTTGATTGATGAACCTACCGGTATTTATTATGGCGGAACCATTGCAGCGCCGGTTGCTCAGGAAGTTTTTGAAAACATTCTTCCTTATTTGGGAATTCCAATGGAATATGAAGAAAAGGTTGAATAAATGAAAAAAAAGAATTATACTAGATAAGTTGAGTGTGATAATTTACGGATTTCATTTGTAAAGAATCAGGAAATAAAAACCAAGGTAAGATAGGAGAACATTGATATGAATCTGAATTTAAATGTAGTGTTGCCAATTTTAATATCTTTTGCCATCACTGTTTTGTTGAGTCCATTTATTATTAAGTATTTACAGAAATTGAAATTTGGACAGTTTGTCCGGGACGATGGGCCGGAGTCTCATCTAAGTAAAGCGGGAACACCGACCATGGGTGGTGTTATTATTGTATTGGCTTTTACAGTTACATCTTTATTTTATGTTAAAGACCATAAAGAAATCATTCCGGTTTTGTTTGTGACTTTAGGTTTTGGTCTGGTAGGATTTTTAGATGATTATATTAAAGTTGTTATGAAACGATCCCTAGGTCTTAGGGCATGGCAGAAGATGCTGGGACAAATTGTAGTAACAGGCGTATTTGTATTCTATCTTATGAAATATACTGATGTTGGAACAGAATTTATCATACCATTTTCCGGAGGAAAGACATGGGAAGTGGGCTATTGGTTTATCCCAATTGTATTTTTTGTTGTGCTGGGAACCGTAAATGGAGCTAATTTTACAGATGGTCTCGATGGTCTGGCAAGTAGTGTTACAGTATTGATTTCTGTATTTTTAACGGTGGTAGCTATGGCTTTTGATTCCGGCTTGGAACCGGTAACCTGTGCGGCTACCGGTGCGTTGCTTGGATTTTTATTATTTAATGTATATCCGGCAAGAGTATTTATGGGAGACACTGGTTCCTTAGCTTTGGGAGGCTTTGTGGTGTCAGTGGCAGTGGTATTAAGAATGCCGTTATTCATCCCAATCATAGCTTGTATTTATCTTGTAGAAGTATTATCTGTTATAATACAGGTTGTTTATTATAAGAAAACGAAGAAGAGAATTTTTAAAATGGCTCCGATTCATCATCATTTTGAATTGTCCGGATGGCCGGAAACAAAAGTAGTAGCGATATTTTCTATTGTAACAGCAGTCCTTTGTTTTATTGGGCTTGCAGCAATTTAACCGAAAGTATTGTACCGGAATCGTTGGTTACTGTTCACAAGTGAACAGTAACAGGTATTTAGATTTAGTATCAGAATTTATTAAGAAAAGAGTGAAAAGAATATGGAAATGAACTATAATCACGTTTTGATTGCAGGAATTGGTATTAGTGGTATCGGTGCTGCGACTTTGTTGAATAAAAAAGGTGTCCGGGTTACCTTTTATGATGGAAACGAAAATGCTGATTTGGAAAAATTTTATACAAAATTACCGGAAGGGTTTCATCCGGAAGTGATTTTGGGAGAATTATCTCAAGAAAATTTGAAAGAAACAGATTTTATGGTAATCAGTCCGGGAATACCTACAGACGCTCCCTTTACTGATATTGTCAGAAACGCAGGAGTTCCAATTATAGGTGAAATTGAGCTGGCTTATCAGTATGCGAAAGGTGAGATTGCTGCCATCACCGGAACGAATGGAAAAACTACTACCACAACTTTGGTGGGAGAAATATTAAAAGCGTATTATGAAGATGTATTTGTGGTTGGAAATATTGGAACGTCCTATGCAGATGTTGCATTGGAAACTACAAATATAACAAGAATTGCAGCTGAGTTAAGTAGTTTTCAACTGGAAACCATTGATGAATTCCATCCTAAGGTAAGTGCTATATTAAATGTAACACCGGATCATTTGAACCGGCACTACACTATGGAAAACTATGCAAAAGCGAAACTTAATATAGCCAGAAATCAGACGAAAGAAGATATAATTCTTTTAAATTACGATGATGAAATTACCAGGGAAATGAAAAAGGATGTAGAGGCAAGCGTCGTTTATTTTAGTTATAAAGAAAAACTGAAGGAAGGCATTTTTATTCAGGAAGATTCTGTTGTATACAAAGAAAAAGATGTGGTTAAAGTTCTTTGTCCATTGAAAGATATAAAACTTTTGGGTGTTCATAATGTGGAAAATATTATGGCAGCATCCGGCATTGCATTACATATGGGAGTACCGGAAAATGTGATTCATCAAGTCATAAAAGACTTTATGGGAGTAGAACATAGAATAGAATACGTGGCAACAAAAAAAGGAATCCGTTATTATAATGATTCCAAAGGAACCAATCCGGATGCAGCAATAAAGGCGGTCGAAGCTATGAACAGACCTACAGTATTGATAGCCGGAGGATATGATAAAAAGGTCGCATTTGATGATTTTATAAAATCTTTTGGAAATAAAATAACTCATTTGATTTTACTAGGACAGACAAGAGAGCAAATTGCAAAAACAGCAAAGGAACTTGGTTATGACAAAATTACCATGGTGGATTCGTTGGAAGAGGCGGTAAAACTTAGTGCCACATTGGTGAAACCGGAAGGGGCAGTTTTGTTATCACCTGCTTGTGCAAGCTGGGGAATGTTTTCAAATTATGAGGAAAGAGGAAAAATGTTTAAGGAATATGTCCATCTGTTAGAGGAGTGATAGGATGCAGCAAAATGCAAAAAATCAGCATACTTCAAAGAGAAAAAGAGAAGGTTTGTTTAAGAATTTTTTTGTAAAAGGGGAATATTTTGATTATGTTCTATTGTTTGTAGTGCTTTTATTGGTAGGTTTTGGGTTGGTTATGGTATATAGTACCAGCTCTTATAAAGCTTATCTTGATTTTGGGGATTCGGGTTATTATTTTAAAAGACAATTGCTGTTTAGTCTGGTAGGTTTAGTGGCAATGGTTGTCGTTTCTAAGATAAATTATCAAAAATGGAAAAGATTCAGTGGTCTGATTTATCTTATTATGTTGGTGCTGCAGATTGCAGTTTTGTTTTTGGGATTAGATTCACATGGTGCAAAAAGATGGATACAAATTGGTCCAATCAGTTTTCAACCTTCTGAATTTGCAAAAATTGGTATGATTTTATTTATGGCTCATTTGATTAGTAATAAGGCCAATATTATTAAAAAATTTATGGAGCTGATTAAGATATATGTGGTGGGCTTGATTATTATAGGCCTGATAGCCATTGAAAATCTTAGTACTGCAATTGTAATTATGGCGATTATTATTGTGATGACTTTCATTACTAGTCCTAAATACAAACAATTTTTCATATTGGGAATTTTAGCTATATTGCTGGTGGCTGTGTTTATTGCATCAGCGGGTTATCGAGGAGAACGTATTGATGCGTGGCTGGATCCGGAAAATCATGAAAAAGGTTATCAGACTATGCAGTCATTATATGCCATTGGCTCCGGAGGGATTTTTGGAAAAGGCCTTGGACAGAGTATGCAGAAATTAGGTTTTATACCGGAATCACATAATGATATGATTTTTTCCGTGGTTTGTGAAGAATTGGGATTGTTTGGTGCAATTTGTGTGATTACCTTATTTATTATTTTGATTTGGAGATGTGTTATTGTAGCAGATAATGCCAGGGATTTATATGGTTCATTGATTGTGATTGGTGTTATGACCCATATTGCAGTGCAGGTAATCATTAATCTCGCAGTAGTAACAAACACTATGCCAAATACAGGTGTTCCACTTCCCTTTATCAGCTATGGAGGAAGTTCTATGTTGTTTATATTGATAGAAATGGGCGTTGTTTTGTCAGTTTCTCGTCAAATTAAGTTAAAATAAGCACGAAAGAAAAGAAAATTTCATATTCTATTGTAAGAAGAGTATTGGGATTGAATGTTGCTATGGCAATGGTTCAAATTGTAGGGAAAAGAAAATTATCCGGAGAAGTCGCGATTTCCGGTTCAAAAAATTCAGTGCTTCCCATCATGGCGGCCAGTGTGCTTTGCCAAGGGGTGACGATATTAGAAAATTGCCCAGATATCAGTGATGTTCATGATATGATAAAAATATTGGAATCCTTAGGGGCAAAGGTTTCTTTTGAAACAGGAACGCTCAAGATTGATACAACTGCGAGGACGGAACATGAAGTAAAAGAAGAGGTCGCAAAGAAGCTCCGTGCTTCGATTCTATTTTTGGGTCCCCTTCTTGCAAAAGATAAAAAAGTAAAAATTGGTTATCCCGGGGGATGCAACATTGGTAAAAGACCCATCGATATACATGTGGATGGGCTGATGCGTTTAAATGCCGGATTCATGATGGGAAAAAATTATCTTTTTTGTGAAACTTTTACGCTTGTGGGAAATCGTGTGAAATTACGATATCCTAGCGTGGGAGCAACGCAAAATATAATGATGGCTGCAACTTTGGCAAATGGGAAGACAGTGATTGAAAATGCGGCAAAAGAACCGGAAATAGTTTATCTGGCAAGACATCTGAAAAATATGGGAGCAAACATCTTGGGAGAAGGAAGTTCTGAAATTACCATTTGCGGAGTAGAGGAACTACATTCCTGTAGAACGATAATTCCATATGACAGAGTGGTTGCAGCTACTTATCTGATTTTAGCCCATGTGACTCAATCTGAGATTGCAATTCACCCAATTTTGGATAGTGGCGATATAGAAAATGTGCTTTTACTACTTCAGGATGCTGGTGGCAGTATAAGAAAAAATGGAACGGTTCTTACTTACCATCCGGCTTCTGAAAAAATTCCAATTCAGTTAGAAACGGGACCATATCCTAAAATACCAACGGATATTCAGTCTATGACGGTGGTAATGGGAGTGGTTGCAAATGGAAAGAGCAGTATCAGAGAAAGTGTGTTTGAAAAAAGATTCACATTTGTGGAAGAGATGAAAAAGATGGGAGCAGATATTACTGTGAATGAAAATGTTGCTACCATAAACGGCCCAAAGAATTTGCATGGTACTGTGGTATCGGTGCCAGATTTAAGAGCAGGAGCAGCACTTTGCATTGCAGCTCTTGTGGCTGAGGGAGAAACCAGTATTTATAACTGGGAGTTAGTAGAACGGGGATATGAAAATTTCGTGCAGAATTTATCTCATTTAGGGGCCGAAATAAAGTATTGTTGAAAATGATGTTTAAAGGGTGGTTGGATGAAAAAAAGAAAAATACTAAGGAAATTAGTCCTACTTAGTTTTTTACTGGGAATAGTGATTGCATCTTATCTGATAGGGACAAGATTTAAAATTGATTCTATTTCTGTAACAGGGAATGTTCATTATACCGAAGAAGAAATTATTGAGTATGTGACTTCGGATGGATATATTGATAACTCATTAATTTTGTCGGTTAAAAATAAATTGTTTGAAATTGACCCGATTCCTTTTATAGACAAATTTGAAATAGAATATTTATCCAACCATAAAATTGCAATCGTAGTCTATGAAAAAGCCATGGCCGGGTGTACCGAATATATGGGTGAATATATTTATTTTGATAAAGATGGGATTGTGTTGGAGACCTCTGAAAAAAGATTAGATGATATTCCGTGCGTTTATGGTATTACTTTCACTTCTTTTACTTTACATGAGCAGATGCAAGGCTCTGATATAGAAAAGTTTAAAGAAGTGCTTGTTATAACCCAGTTGCTTCAAAAATATAATATTCCTATAGAGAACATTGAATTTACCGAGGAAGAACAATTATTTTTAGTAGCGGGAGATATTTCTATATTAATGGGTGAGGATAGTGATATGGAAGAAAAAATAGCAGAACTCACGAATATTCTTCCTAAATTAGAAGGAAAAAAAGGAATTTTGCATATGGAAACATTTAGTAAAACCAATACATACTTAAGATTTGAAGCAATCGAGTAGTTGTGAATGAGAAAGTTGTAGGTCATAGGATGGCAACTTGGAACTTATTATCAAAAAAAAATTAAAAAATTGTTGATTATTTTATGAAAAAATTATATGATAATGAATGAGTGTTTTTATGAAGATGGATATAAAGATATCAAAGACATTATCTTTATGGAAGTACATAAACGATATATGGAGTAGAAGAATATAAAGGAGGAAGCAGCCTTGCTTGAAATAAAATCTAACGAAGAAAGAACAAATGCAAAAATTATAGTAGTAGGTGTTGGCGGTGCAGGAAATAATGCTGTGAATCGTATGATTGATGAAAATGTGGAAGGTGTAGAGTTAATTGCAATTAATACGGACAAACAGGCATTGTCATTATGTAAGGCACCGATAAAAGTACAAATCGGAGAAAAGTTAACGAAAGGTCTTGGAGCCGGTGCAAAACCTGAAATTGGTGCAAGTGCTGTAGAAGAAAATAGAGAAGAAATCATTGATTTGATTAAAGATGCTAATATGGTGTTCGTTACATGTGGAATGGGTGGCGGTACCGGAACCGGTGCAGCTCCGCTAGTAGCAGAGATGGCTAGAAACCTTGGTATTTTAACAGTAGGTGTTGTTACAAAGCCTTTTGTTTTTGAAGGAAAGCCTCGTATGAACAATGCTTTATCCGGAATTGAAAAATTAAAGAATAATGTAGATACTTTAATTGTGATTCCAAATGATAAATTGTTACAGATTTGTGATAAGAGAACTTCCATTCCGGAGGCATTAAAAAAAGCAGATGAGGTATTACAACAGGGTGTGCAAGGTGTAACAGATTTGATTAACCGTCCGGGACTAATTAATCTTGACTTTGCAGATATTCAGACAGTTATGAGAGATAAAGGTATTGCGCATATTGGTATCGGTGCTGGCACTGGTGAAGATAAGGCGGTGGAAGCAATCAAACATGCGATGGAAAGTCCGTTGTTGGAGACTACTGTTTCCGGAGCTACGGATATTATTATTAACTTCTCCGGTGATGTTGGTATTCAGGAAGCATATGAGGCAGTTTCTTATTTGACAGAAGTTGCCGGTGAAGATGTTAATATTATTTTTGGTACTGTAGATAATGGTTCTGTTGGAGATGAAATTAATATTACGATTATTGCTACAGGTTTGCAGGAAAAGACAGAGAAAAAGAAAGCGCCTACATTTAGTGGACAACCTCTTGCAGGAACAACCGAAAGCAAAGTGGAAAAGTCTGTAGTGAAAGAGAAGAATGTAACTCAGGCGGCGGCTCCGGTAGAACCGGTGATTGCACAACCTAAGGTTGGTTTGGATGGTGGAATTAAAATTCCTACCTTTTTAAAGAGAGATAATAGAAAGTAGAGTTTCTCTGGTGATATAGCGAGATGAAACTTAGTTATAGAAAAATGGTTATACAAGTTTACTTGTAATAACCATTTTTTTTATTTAATGGGTCGAAATGGAAAGAATTAGACGTCCCTGGTATTAGAATTCAATTCTGGTGCTGGGGATGTTTTTTTATTTCTATGATTCTTTATGCCTGGCAAAAAATGACAAATTATTTAGATGATATGGAATATAATGGAAATACAAATGGCGAAGGAGGATGCAAAAATGCGTGGAGGTATACAGTGATACTTTGTGTGTACATAGATGTAGTTTTTATTGTTAATTTTATTATGGATTTCACCTTGCTTAAATTGGTGGAAAAGATGCGGAAGAAAAAAATAAACCGGAAGAGAAATATTCTGGCAAGCAGTGTAGGTAGTCTGGGAGCTTGCATGATTTATCTGCTGGCGTATGAAAAATATAGGTGGGCTTCTGTGGTTGGAATGTGGATGTTATGTTGGATTATGATAGTTCTTGTTTATGGAAAACAAAATTTATACCATTACATTTATGATACTCTGCTATTATTTACCTTATCTTTTACTTCTGGGGGTGTCATTAATTTTTTATATTACGGAACCGGTATTAGGCAAATCTTAAAAGGAAAAAGCGTCATAATAACTACGTTTACTTTTTTGATATTTATCTTTTTTAATTATTTTCTAATTGGAAAAATAATTTATATTATTCGGAAACAGGAAAAAATAGTTTCCTATATAGTTCCGGTAATCATTGAACGAAGTGGGGAAAGAGTGAAAATACAGGGATATATAGATACGGGAAATCGTTTATATGAGCCTGTTTCTCATAAACCGGTTATTTTGGTGGAATTTGATTGTGTAAAATCATTGTTTACGCCGGAAGAAATAGAATTTTTAAACTGTTACCTGGAGAAGCCGGAAGAAATAGATAAAAATTTTACTCTTAATTCTATGATATTTCGTCTTATTCCATATCAATGTGCAGCGGGAAATACAGGCTTTTTTATTTGCGTTTTATATGATCGGATTTATATTGGTGATAAAAACGAAAAAAAGGAAAAAGGCTATATGGCATTACAAAAAGAAACGCTTTCGTTTGAAAGAGAATATGAAGTGTTACTACATACAGAATTAATGTAGACAGCAGTTTGTGCTAAATGGAGGATAAAAAATGAGTCAATATGAAATTTGCTATAATGAAAATAGCAGAATAAAATTTAATATGGTGAGTAGTGTCAGAAATATTTTTCTGCCAAAGGAAGGGCAACTTCATTATATAGGTGGAACAGAAATTCTGCCTGCTCCGTTAGAGCCGGAAGAAGAAATCAAAGTACTTGAATGTTTAGGTGGAAAACAAGACAGTGAAGCCAAAAAAGTGCTAATTGAAAGGAATTTGAGACTTGTAGTTTATATTGCAAAAAAGTTTGATAATACCGGGGTTGGTGTTGAAGACTTGATATCTATTGGTACCATCGGGTTGATCAAAGCCATTAATACTTTTAATCCAAATAAAAATATTAAACTTGCTACATATGCTTCAAGATGCATTGAAAATGAAATCTTAATGTATTTAAGAAGAAATAATAAAACCAAATTTGAGGTTAGTATAGATGAACCGCTAAATGTAGATTGGGATGGAAATGAATTACTATTGTCTGACATCCTGGGTACAGACGAAGATATTATATATCGCGATTTGGAAGATGAGGTAGATAAGAAACTGTTGAAAAGGGCCATTAGTACACTAAATGATAGGGAAAAACTAATTATAAGCCTGAGATTTGGGATTAATACAAAAGATGGAGAAGAAAGAACCCAAAAAGAAGTGGCAGATATTTTGGGAATTTCACAGTCATATATTTCCAGATTGGAAAAAAAGATAATTAAACGTCTTAGAAGAGAGATGATAAAATTATCGTAAATTAAGAAGTTTAGTTACTCTGCCATATATTTTGAAGGGAGTTGTGATTGTTTTCACAGCAATATCTTATTTGGGGGATTAGAAATTTTTCTTGTTGTTTCATGAAGGATGAATTATAATAGAATCCAACAAAAGTCGATTTTTAGAAAGGTGCATTATGACATGGAACAATACAAGGTAAATCCAGTAAAAGATAAAATTGAAGGTGTTTTCGATTTTGTACCGGGTTCTAAAAGTATTACTAACCGGGCATTGCTTATTTGTGCTTTGGCAGATGGGACCAGTGTGCTTGACGGAACATTATTTAGTGATGACTCAAGAAATTTCTTAAAGGCTTTACAAGATCTTGGATTTGAAGTTAAGATGGATGAAGAGAAGAAGCAGGTTATTGTAAAAGGAGAAAAGGGAAAAATTCCGAAAAAGACAGGAAAGATTTATGTAGGGAGTGCAGGCACGGCAGCCAGGTTTTTATCCGCGATGTGTGGCCTCTCAGATGGTGTTTACGAGATACAGGCATCTTCGCAAATGGAAAAACGTCCAATGCGTCCATTGTTTGAAGCGCTGGAACAAATAGGAGCAAACATTACATATCTAAAAGAACCCTATTATCTTCCTGTTATTATAGAAGGAGCCGGAAAGCGAAAAAAAGGTCCATGGGCGGTTTCTCTGGATATTAGTAAAAGCACTCAATTTTTAAGTGCTTTTTTGATGACAGGTGTAATGTGTAAGGATGGCTTAAAATTAAAGATAACAAGTGAAAAGAAAACAGGCTCTTATATTAAGATAACCATGAATATGATGGAGGACTTTGGAGTAAAGACGAAATTTGATGGGGAAGAGTATGTGGTGGAAGCAGGTGCCGGGTATAAATCAAAGAAATATCAGATTGAACCGGATGTTTCTGCTGCCTGTTATTTTTGGGCAATGGCTGCACTTACGAATGGTTGTGTAACTATAAAAAATGTGCATAAAAACAGTATGCAGGGAGATATGATGTTTCTGGAAGTACTAGAACAGATGGGATGTAAAGTTTCAGATACCGGGGAAGGGATTCAGGTGAAAGGAACCAGCCGGCTAAAAGGTGTGAAGGTGGATATGAACAACTTTTCGGACCAGGCACTTACCTTGGCAGCATTAGCAGTTTTTGCAGATGGACCAAGCAGGATAGAACATATTGGACATATAAGATTACAGGAATCCGACCGTTTAAATGCCATTGCAACAGAATTAGGACGAATGGGAGTTAGAACTGAGGAAGAAGAGGATGCTATTACAATTTATCCTGGAAAAGTCAATCCGGCAGTGATAAAAACCTATGAAGATCATAGAGTAGCTATGGCTTTTTCTCTGGTGGGTTTAAAAACAGAAGGAATTGTAATAGATGACCCGATGTGTTGCAAAAAAACATTTGAAGAATATTTCTTTATTTTGGATAACCTTACAAAATAGTATACAAGAAGAAAATTCAAGGATATTATAATTCTTGAATTTTCTTTTTTCACGGAAAAGTATAATCTAAGATAAAAGATGAATACAAAAGATTTCAAGAAATGGATTGGAAATTAAAATGAAAAACATAATGATATTAAATGCAGATGAAACAGAGGCAGAAACTCTCCGAAGAATGATAACGGAAATAGAGAAAGAAAACAGAGTATATGTTGTAAATGAAATTTCAAAGGCATACCAGATTGCACTAGAGCGCAGCATAGATTTGTTTGTGGTAGATGTAACAGCGGGTGAGAAAAGAACGGCGGAAGTTCCAGGAATAGAATTTGTTGGCAGATTGAGGGAATTGCAGTGTTATCATTTTACACCTGTTATCTTTTTGTCCTCGTTAGAAGAGGTGAAAATGTATGCTTATACTATGTTAAGGTGTTATGGATATATGGAAAGACCCTATCATATGGAAAAATTAAAAGGTATCATTACAAAAGCACTTACTTTTCCCGGGTATAAAAAGAAGAAAGAATATGCGGTTTTCCGAAACAAAGGTATTTTTTATTATTTTAGAAAAAAGGATATTGTGTACATTGAAAACATGCAAAGAAAAGTATGGATACATGCCATAGACAGGGATGTTGAGTTATCCTATATTACCTGTCCACAGATTTTAAATCAGTTGAATTCGGAACAATTTTTGCGATGTAGCAAAAACACGATAGTGAATCTGAAATATATTAAAAGTATTGATTATACCAATCGCTATCTGGAATTAAAGGAGAAAAATATAAAAGTTGAAATAGGTTCTGTTTTAATAAAGCAATTCAAAAAAGAGTTGAAAGAATTATGTGAAACCGGGAAAATAAAAGATAAAAAGAATCCTGGTTCCAGTAGAATAAGGAACCAGGATAACAGACCGGCTACTTTATTCAAAAAGTAGCCAAAGAGGACTGTATATAAAAAGGTACAGTCGGATGAATTCGTTATCATATGCAATGATAACAGATTTTAGAAAGAAATGTAAATTTTGATATAACTTTCAAGAATTATTATAGCAATAAATTTTGTTATAATTGTTATATTATAGCAAAAAATGTGAATATGAAACAAAACGTCTCTTTTTTTGGATTAATAGGAAAAAAATAGAGTTAAATTAAAAAAAGATAGTGTTTGTTTTTTCTTATGAATGATGGAAGATATGATTGTTAACAAGGAAACATACATAAACATATCTTTATAATTGGGGTTGTGAATAATTTTGAATGTTATTCTTTTAAATAATTTTTCATATATTTTAAGGCGTTTTTCTCGAGACGGGATACCTGAGCCTGAGAGATGGCTATTTCGTCAGCCACCTCAGTCTGGGTTTTTCCTTCGTAAAAGCGAAGTTTAATAATATCATATTCTCTTTGTGGGAGATGGTCCATGGCATCCCGCAGGGAAATTTCTTCTACCCAATGTTCTTCCTTGTTTTTCTTGTCACTGATTTGATCCATAATGTAAAGAATATCTCCGCCTTCCTGATAAACCGGCTCATATAAAGATACCGGATTGCAGATTGCATCTAAAGCGTTGACAATGAGTTCTTTGCTCATGGAAATTTCTTTGGAAATTTCTTCAATGGTAGGTTCACGGTCCATTTTTCTTTGTAATTGCTCTTTTGCGTAGATGGCTTTATATGCTACGTCGCGAAGAGAACGGGATACGCGAATGGGATTTTGCGTATCTCTTAGGAAACGTTTACATTCGCCTAAAATCATAGGTACTGCATAAGTTGAAAAACGTACTCCCAATGTAGTATCGAAATTATCGATTGCTTTCATAAGACCAATACAGCCCACCTGAAATAAATCATCGGCGGACTCATTGCTGTTCGAAAATCTTTGGATAACACTTAATACAAGTCTTAGATTTCCTTTGATATAAGTTTCCCTGGCACTTATGTTTCCATTCTTAATTTCTATCAGCAGATCTTCTTTTTCCTGATTGGATAATAAGGGTAATTTTGAGGTGTTTACCCCACAGATTTCAACTTTGTTCATGGTAATCCTCCAATAGTATTTCAAATAAAATGATGAAGTGAAACAAGTAATAGTAAAAGGATTTACAAAAGGAGGTGAATTTATACGAAATTTTTTTTTACAAAAGGGCAAAAATGAGTTACAATAAAAAAATAATATGATATCAAGGGTGTAATATCTTTTAAACCCAATATCATAATATGAGATGGAGGCTTGGTAAAAGTGAAAGATAATAAGAATGAAATTTTAGATTGGGAATATATGGATGATTATTATACAAATCCGGATGAAGACAGAAACGTAAAGTCTTTGGAGGAATATATGGCAGAAAATTCCCAAGACATTGAAGAACGTGCCAGAAGAAGAGAAGAAGATTTAGCATCTATGGATGATGAACTTGGGAAGACGGTACTTGCCGTAAAAAGAGTAAGAGAGGCCTTTGAAACAGG
>JAFPAZ010000132.1 GCA_017390645.1 Lachnospiraceae bacterium | reverse complement strand
AGCGTTTCAAATCTTTGATCCACCGCTTCAAATCTTCGATCCACCGCATCAAGTCTTTGGTCAATCGCTTCAAATTTCGGATTTACCTTTTCCTCTACCACCTCGCCTATCATATCACGAAGCAATTCCAAATCTCTTTTTTCCAACATAGCTAAAATCTCCCTTCTACAATTAGAAAAAGCCCAATGTTACCCACCACGAAACAACTATTATTTTATCACTTTCAGTTTAATACGTCAACATTTAATTGCATATTTGACATATTGTATAACTTTTTTCATGTGATACTATATCAGTTTCGTTCCTATACTTTCTATGATATGATTTCTTTTCTATTCATTCATATCATATAACATTTTACAATTGTTCCATATCATATTAACTTCTTTCAACCGTTTCCTATCATATTAGCTTTTTTCAACTATTCCATATCATATTTACTTCTTCCAACCGCTTCATATCATATTAACTTTTTTCAACTATTCCATATCATATAACATTTTACAGCAGCATATTTTTACGAATTATTATCATGATTTCTTGTCCGTTTACTTACATCACGTCTTCTTTGTTCATAAGTAGAAAATGTAAAAACACAGCATGCAATTAAAATAATGAAAAATAACACACGAATTACAGTATGTATCATTATTTTTTTCTTTGAGGTATAATCCGCCGGTTTTATATCACTTTCGTTTTTTTCACATGTCCAGATAGGAAGTTCATATAGAAGTTGTTCTTCGTAATATACTTTCAGATTACCAAGATATACCCCGGCTTCTCCTTTTTCATTCAAAAACAAATCTTCCTCCATCAACGTTTCCGGCGTTAAATCTTCTTTACTAATGATTTCATAGCGAAAAAAAGTATCATCTAGTCCTTTTGGGGCTAAGGCCACCGCTTTCCGGTCAATTACAATCTCAGAAAGCTGTTTTTGGGTCAGATTTCCAATGACTTCTTTTGGGTCAGTGTAGGTAGAACTAATAAAACTAAATTCTTTCGCCACTTCGATAAAATCATAATTTTCAAAGCCAAACTCAAATAACATTTTCGTTTCTTCATATGCTTTGGTTGCGCCATCTGCTTCCAAAACTACACAGATTAATTCAATGTCACCTTTTTTCGCATAAGCTGTATAGGTGTTTTTGGATTCTGCCACATATCCTGTTTTCCCGCCTTCTGCATAGGAATAATATACAGCCTCACTGGGGCGAATCATTTTATTTGAATTCCATAGCGATCTTTCCTCCGGTTGTTTATTGGTTGGTGCAATGGTGTAATTTCCGCTAGCGCTGATGGTTCTAAAAAGTTCGTATTGCATGGCTTCCTTCGTAATCAATGCCATATCATAGGCGCAGACATAATGATTTTCGTCATACAGACCGTTTGGATTTACAAAATTGGTATTCTGACAGCCTAATTCCTTTGCCTTCTCATTCATTAAAACAGCAAAACCTTCCACACTGCCTCCCACATGTTCTGCTAAGGCCAAAGAGGCTTCATTGGCAGATTGGAGCACAACCGCATACATACATTGTTCCACTGTGATTTGCTCCCCAACATCCAGGGCAATATGGCTGGTAGAACGGTCAAATCCCCAAACCGCTTCTTCTGACATGGTAATGGTATCTGTAAGATTTACTCCTTGGTCTAAAGCTACCAGTATGGTCATTACTTTCGTAATGCTGGCAGGATATTTCTTATCATAGGCATTCTTTTCATATAGGATTTGCCCCGAAGCTGCATCCACTAAAATCGCTGCACCGGAAGTAATAGAAAGACTCTCTCTTGCCGCTTCAACTTTTTCCTCCGGGGTTAACTCCTTTTCTTCTTTAAATTCGCCATTATCTGTAGTCTGAGTTTTATGTACGTTATCTGCAAAAAAAACATTACAATCCCCTGCCAAAACAGTGGTTAAATTCGAAAAAATCATCATAACTGTCATTAACACAGTGATGGTTTTCTTCCGTCTTTTCTCTGTCCTAAATAGATATTTTTTCATTCTCTGCTCCCTTTGTATCTATATATTTCATACAGTCTTTCTGTTTTCTTCCCAAATCATAATCCAATCTGGTATTATTTCTTTTTCGTGTTCCGGAACATTTATACAAAATCCAGTTCTTGCATTGCCTCTTGTTTGAATTCCTCGACCTGTGCAGGATGAATCAAGGGCAGGTCATCCACACTAGAGACTCCGAAACTTCTTAAAAAATCATCTGTAGTTCCAAAAAGAATCGGTCTTCCTAAGGCTTCTAACCGTCCTACCTCTTGTACCAGTTTATATTCTACCAGTTTATTTACGGCATGGTCACTTTTTACACCTCGTACCGCCTCAATCTCTGCCTTGGTAATCGGCTGTTTATATGCAATAATTGCCAGCGTTTCTAATAAAACATCCGTCAAAACATTCTTCTTTGGTGCATTGACAATTTTAATTAAAGTATCAAAATATTGTTTTTTTGTGCAAAGCTGATAGGAACCATCCAGTTCTATCAGCATAATACCTCTATGTTCCCGTTCGTATTCTTCCATCATCACCTTTAATACTCTTTTGGTTGTTTCCACATCATGTCCAATGGCAAAGGCAATTTTTTCAAGTTCCACACAATCACCAACAGCAAATAAAATGGCTTCGATGGAGGCTTTTACTTCATTTAAATTTTGTTCCATATGGTTTTTTCACTCATCTTTCTATGATTTTACAATTCCTGGTTCTCCAGGGAGTCAATCCAGATTTCTCCAAAAATCGCATCCTGCCGAATGACAATTTTACCTGTTTTCATCAATTCCAAAATCGCCAGAAAGGTTACAATCATTCTAGGTTTTGTCGGTATTTTATCGAACAGGGTGCGAAAATTAATGTTATTTAATCCCTGAATAGAATTCCGGATTTCCTCCATCCGGTCTTCCAGACTGATTTCTTCTCTTTCAATTTTACCAAACTTACTACGAATGGGATCTACCTTTTCCACCTGGCGTTTCATCACGGACTGAAAAATCTCATTTAATCGGACAAGAGTAATTCCATCCACCAGTTCCTTCGGATCTACCTCTTCTTTGTATTCCAGTACTTCCTTTGGAATATTGGCATCTTTATAAAAATTCCTTCCGCCGTCTAATTCCATATCTTTCAGCTCCATGGCCGCGAATTTATACATCTTATACTCTATCAGTCGGCGAACTAATTCGTCTCTCGGATCTTCCTCTTCTTCTTCCTTTTCCTCTTTTGGTAAGAGCATCTTTGCCTTAATAGAAATCAAGGTAGCCGCCATCACCAGAAAGTCACTCATTACATTATAATCCTGTTCTTCCATATGATAAACATATTCCAGATACTGTTCTGTAATAGTCACAATGGGGATATCATAAATATTTACTTTATTTTTATCAATCAGATGCAGCAACAATTCCAATGGTCCTTCAAATGCCTGAAGTTTTATCTCTAGATTCATACCTTTTAACCTACATTCATAATATAATTCACAATAAATACAGAGGCATTTCCAATCAGCCCCAATAAAATGCTAACCAGCAAGACTCCTTTGATAAGTGGGTCTGCATAAATTAATCCAAAATATTTTTCCGGACGATAAGCTGCAATTAACATAGCTACATCAAAAGTAGACACCGGAAAAAAATTAATCATCAGCATACTAACTGCTAAAATCACAAAATAATATACAAAATAATAAAGCATCCTTTTTCCTAGCGGAGAATAGATTCCATCATAAATAAAATCCGAAAAATAAATTCGAAAAAAAGAAACCCCTCCCATGATCATAAGCAGCAAAGAGCCAAACCCGGCAAAACCAACTGCTGCATTGGTCTTTTTTCTTCCAACACTGTAACCGTAGGGTTTCGAAAAGGCACTTAACGCGGTAAGGGAAAAAATAATACCCACAGGATCAATATATTTATAAAGCCGAAACATTGCAAAAAAATTCTTTTTTTCATCCCTGGTACAAAAATATGCAAAGGCTTTTGCAAATTCATGCAGCACCATAACACAAATCGCCGCTGCCAATGTGCAGGCTATCAGTAGCAATTTTTCCTTCATGGCACAGTTCCTTTCTTTTTTACATTTCTCATAACGTTCAGTATATCAAAATCATCACTAAAAAACAATCATTTCTGACATTTTTCTCGTTTGCTATAATGTAATCACAACAATCTCCGGAATGTTTCCAATCCGTAGTTTTATACTGTGATTTCCAAGTCCTGCACTTAAATACAAAACACTGTTTTTTTCACGGTATTCTCCCGCCACATATTTGGGAAAGAATCCTATCTGTGGGGAGAGAATTCCCCCAAGGACCGGAATCCTGACCATACATCCATGATAATGTCCGGACACCACCATATCCACTCCAAAATCGGAATATTCTTCAAAATAAAGAGGATTATGGGCAATCAAAATTTGAAAGATTTTTTTCTCTTTTATGTTCTTATTGCTTTGTTTTATATTTTTATCTTTTTGATTTAATTCATTTTTTGTGTTATTACTTGGATTTTGTTCATTTTGGATTGTATTCATTTGATTTTGTTCATTTTGGGTTTTATTTTTTTGTTTTTGTTTATTTTTGGTTGTATCTATTTGTTTTTGTTCATTTTGGGTTTTATTTTTTTGTTTTTGTTCATTTATTATCCGGTCTTTTTCCCATAAATCTGTAAGATAATTTTCTTCCATCGGCGTTTTCTTAAACCTTTGATAATATTTTTTATCTAAATCCAGCCCAAAAATCTTTAGCTTTTCACCATTTTTATCCAAGGTAACGGACTCATTAAGTAAAAAATTAATATCCGGAGATAACTCTTTTCGGAATCTTTCGTACATATCTCCATATTGTTCCGGATAAAGTTTTAGCCTAAGTTCATGATTTCCATGTGCATAATAAATAGGAATTTTTAGTTCAGCCAGCTGGTTTAAAAAATGAACTGCTTCCTTAAACTCTTTCTTCGGTTTTCCTACCAGCATGTCACCGGCTATTAAAATAAGATCAGGACTTTGTTTTCGAACCAAAGAAAGTAATGTTTCATTCTCTCTTCCATAAACACAATTATGTAAGTCTGTCAGCAGCATAATTTTTGTTCCAACCCAGTTTTTCAACGGAAAATTCGGATATTGATAATGTACCACCTTTACTTTCCGGTTTTCTCTCCATGATTCAAAAATCACAAGAATCAAGCATATTAAAATAAGAATTATCATTCCCACCAGAATTTTCACTTTTTTTCTCCTCTCCAATGTATCT
>JAFPAZ010000131.1 GCA_017390645.1 Lachnospiraceae bacterium | reverse complement strand
GTTCCAATCTGAAACAAAGTAATCTTATTTGGTGAAATTACAGGAGCAGATAAAATCATACCAGGCATTGCCTTACTGATATGAAGTCGTTCTTTTTTCATAACATTCCTCCTCCCGTTTTTTTGCCTTGATTAGGTGATTGCGAAACCATAATATTTTATGTGAAAGTGATGCAAAAGAAACAAGACAACGCAGGAACGCTTTCGCTGCGTTCGGCTCTAGCGGTACTAAACTCAAGGCCTTGCCTTTCGTTAAGTACCGACGGCCGCCCAAGCACCTGCTTATGTATTTGTTTCTTTGGAATCACTTAATATAAGTTTTGTTCGTTTCGCAATTGCCTATTTTTCCTTGATACGGAACACTTCCTGATTCCATATCAATAATGGTGGGTTCAAAAGGTATTTTAACCCTAGATACCTAAGATTAGAATCATACAAAAGTTCCCATTTTAAGCAAAAAAGGACTCGATGGACAAGTCCTTTTTCCGCTTCTGACTCATTGTTCATTGTTCAAAACGCATCTTAATATACTAATATGAATATACCATGAATGTCCCTAATATGCAAGGAAAGAATCATGAATAAGCACCCAATGGATGGTAAATAGAATTTTAAATAACGTCCCGATTTAAGTTACATACAGAATTTCAAATAACGTTCCAATTTAATCTCTAATTTAAATTACATATGGCATTCCAAATGAAATTTAAAATTAAATATAAAAATATCTTGACCGAAGAGGAACTTTGTTGTATGGTATAGAAGAAAAAAATCATATATCAACATTTCTCTTATTCAGAGTGATGGAGGCATAAGGGCCTGTGAAGTCACGGCAACCCCGGATAATCCGGAAGGTGCCGACCTGAGCGAGTGTAAATTCGAGCAATGAGAGGATTTGAACAAAAGATCAAGTCCGAATATTCGGACTTTTTTTTACTTATGACCAAATGTGTGCCATGTCACCAAAAAAACAAGGAGGAAACAAAAAGATGGAAAAAAGATTATTTACTTCCGAATCTGTAACAGAAGGACATCCGGATAAAATCTGCGATCAGATTTCAGATGCGATTCTTGACGAAATTATGGCTCAGGATCCTATGGGACGTGTAGCCTGCGAAACTTCCGTTACCACAGGATTAGTACTGGTAATGGGCGAAATTACTACAAAAGCACAGCTTGATATCCAGAAAATCGTTCGTGAAACCGTGGATGAGATTGGTTATAACCGTGCAAAATACGGCTTTGATGCTCATACCTGCGGAGTCATTGTCGCATTAGACCAGCAATCTGCAGATATTGCCATGGGTGTTGATAAAGCCTTAGAAGCAAAAGAAAATAAAATGTCTGAGGAAGAAATAGAGGCAATCGGAGCCGGAGATCAGGGAATGATGTTCGGATATGCAACCAATGAAACCGAAACCTTTATGCCATATCCAATTGATTTAGCACATTCTTTATCCAGACAATTAACCAAGGTTCGTAAAGATGGAACTTTAAGCTATTTAAGACCAGACGGAAAGACCCAGGTGTCTGTAGAATATGATGAAAACGGAAAACCAATCCGTTTAGAAGCAGTGGTTCTTTCCACACAGCATGATCCCGAAGTAACTCAGGAG
>JAFPAZ010000130.1 GCA_017390645.1 Lachnospiraceae bacterium | reverse complement strand
GTAAAAGCGAAGTGGAAGAGGTATCATCCAATGAAATGATTCAATTTGTCAGCACTGACATTGATTTTGAACATTTTGAAGAAGAATTGAATGCTTCTTTTTTTGAACTTTCCCATTTCGTAACAAAACAAAGTTTTAAGCAAAATCTGACCTATGATTTGGAGGATAACCGGTTTTATGTGGAAAACGGATGTATTGCAATTCCTCAGACTATAAAGGATATGACAGGAATATCCATTGGAGATAAAGTAAGACTTACCACACAGATGGGTTATACCTATGAATTTACCGTCAGTCATTTCTTTAAAGATCCCATGCCACTGGCATACCAGCGATACCTGTTATCCGATGCGGATTATGAAGTGATAAGTAAGCAGTCGCCAATCAAGGTGGATACCTTTGAATTGAAGTTAACAGAGGGAACAGAGCCGTTTTTGTTTTTATCCGATTATGCGAAGCAAAATATGGGGATTTTGAATACCTTTGCGTTGCAGATGAATCAGTCCGATGACAGTTATATTATTATGTATGTGGTATCTGTATTCATGGTAATGTTAAGTATATTTATGATTCTGATTATTTTCATGACCATCCGGTTCACCATGATTTCTGCCATAAAAGAAGAAGAAAAACAAATCGGTATGATGAAGGCAATCGGGGTGGATTCCTTTGGATTCCGTTGGCTTTTTGCAGCGAAATATATTGCATTTTCCGTGGTGGGAGGAATCATTGGTATTTTTGCAGGAGTTCCTATTGCAAAGATGTTGCTTACGATGTTTAGTAAGAACACCATTCTGCCGGATGGAAAAGTGATTGTCATGATTGGTATTCTGGCAGTGGCCGGTATCGTTGGAGTTATGATTTTCTTTACCATGCTTGTGATGCGCCGGATGAAAAAAATATCGGTGATGGATGCCATTCATGGGGAGAACCGGGGAGAACGGTTTTCCAAGGCTTCAAAATTGTATTTACATAAGCGAAAGAGAATGCCGATTCCTTTCTTTTTGGCGGTATCGGATGTGTTAAACCGGATAAAACGATATTTGTTCCTTGTGGTTGCGTATACTCTTGGAATTACAGTGATTTTATGCACGGTGCATTTGAAAAACTCAGTTATATCAGAAGAATTTTTGAAATATCAACTGGGCTTAAAGGTTGATTTTTATATTGACTTTTCCGATGAGCAGTTGAAAGAATATCTTAGTAAAACCGGAAGCGAAACCGGTATGATGAATTTGATCAATGAAGAACTAGAAGATGCAGGGATTCCTGCGAAAATTCATTATGATATTTTGACCAATGGTGAAACAACTATGCCAGACGGGGAAGAACGGGATATTTCAATGTTGTTTGGAGATGTGGATACGGAGGAATTTACCTATCGAGAGGGAGGAACGGCTCCAAAGCTTAAAAATGAAATTGCCCTCAGCTATTTTACCGCAAAAGAAAAGGGTTTACAGGTTGGAGATAAGATTACCATTACCTATTATGAACTAGGGGAAGATAGTATCAGCATGAAAGAGGTAAAGGGAGAATTCATGATTACCGGATTCTTTGATTATATGGAGCAGGGAACAACCACTGCAATTATGGGAAATGAATTTGAGAATGGATACGATATGGGATATTTCGTTATCAAAGAAGAAATCAATGCACCAGCGGCGGAAAAAGACAAGTATGTGGAAGAAATACGAAACTTATATGGAGCTAAATCAGTGAAGACCACCGAAGAATACTTAGATTACTATATGGCTGATTTTAATGGGATTTTAACTTTGTTGGAATATGTGCTGTCCACCGTCATTATTTTGGTGTTGATTCTGATTACCAGCCTTTATTCTAGTGTATTGCTGGAAGAAGAGATACCATCCATTGCTATGTTAAAAAGTCTGGGATTTGAGAATAACGGCGTAAAAGCCTGGCAATTGCTTCGGATGGGAATTCTTTTGGTGATTT
>JAFPAZ010000129.1 GCA_017390645.1 Lachnospiraceae bacterium | reverse complement strand
TGCATTTTCGTTCTTCGTTTTTTTTGCTTTCTTAAACATATTGAACTCCTTTCTTTAGAATGGTATTACTAACTACTATATCATATATTGTTGAAAATAGCAAATAATTTGGGTGATTTTTCATAAATTTTGTTTAAAAATCATACATATTTTGTTGATGTTTCTGTAAAGAAAAAGATTGTGAGAATCATTTTGTTGTTGTAATATATAAAAGATGAGAATTTGAACGGAAAAAAGCTGTCAAAACAACGAGAATTGGCATGCATTATTGAAGATTCTTAATAAGGGATGAAAGGAAAACAGGAAAATGCATCGAAAGGATAAAGGTTTTTTAAAAACAATAAGAAATAATAAGATATACCTGTGGATTTTTTTTGTAATTACAATTGTCTTTGTAGTTGTATGGGTAGGAAATAAAATATATCCCCTAAAAGAGCATACCCTGTTTCTTTCAGATGGGATTCACCAGTATATTCCTTTTTTCTCAGAGTATTATGAAAAGATAAAAAATGGAGAAAACCTGTTATTCAGTTCTCATGTGGGAATGGGGAATAATTTTTTCTCTTTATTTTCCTATTATCTGACAGGACCTTTGAATCTTTTGGTTTTTCTGTTTCCAAAGGATAAGCTTTATTTTTCTTTAAGTCTTTTGGTATATATAAAGATATTGCTTGCAGGGCTGTTCTTTGCCTGTTATTTGATACATAGACCAATGGAAACGAAAAGGGAAGAAATGGTAGAGAAGGAAGCTCTGATAAAAGACCGGAAAAAAGAATTTTACATTGCCGGCTTTTCCATAGCCTATGCCTTAAGCAGTTATTGTGTGGGCTATTATTGGAATATTATGTGGTTAGACTGCATTTATATTTTACCTTTGGTGATATTGGGAATGGAACGGCTGATGAAGGAAAAGAAGATTGTCCTTTATGTGCTTACCCTTTCTTATTGTCTGTATTGTAATTACTATATGGCATTTATGGTATGTATTTTTCTGGTACTGTACTTTTTTACTTTTAAAGCAGCTTCTGTTAAGGAATTTATGAGGAACGGGATAAGTTTTGCGGTTTCCTCCCTGTTGGCAGGCGGAATCAATGCGTTTTTGCTGTTGCCGGCTTACTGGGGAATCAAGATGACTTCTGCAGGGGGAACCATGACAAGTGAAATCCCGGCATGGGAATGGTATGGACATTTAAAAGAAACCTTAGTATCCCAACTGGCTTTCAATACTCCGATGACAGTGGATTTTTCACCTTGGAAAGCAAATTTATATTGTTCCATGCTGATTCTTTTTC
Organism: Lachnospiraceae bacterium; assembly: GCA_017390645.1. The sequence continues at coordinate 1,940 of JAFPAZ010000129.1, read as the reverse complement.
TGGTTCCGATGTTTATATGGAAAAAAAACGGAAGTTTATACCGGAAAATAATCATAACAGCATTGGTTCTTTTGTTTTACATAAGTTATGACAATGAGTTGCTAAATTATATTTGGCATGGATTTCATGCGCAAAATGGCATACCCAATAGAATGGTATTTTTATGCAATTTCTTATTGTTGGTAATGGGGTATGAGGTGTTAAGGGACCGGAAAACGGTATCCTGGTATGGCTTTGGCTTTGGACTTCTTTTTTCCCTTGGATTTGTGTTATATCTGTGGAAAGAAAATCCGGAAACAGATGTTGCTGTATTTTCCACCGGTTTTCTTCTGATTGCTCTTTATGCACTGCTTTTTGCAACAGAAAAATGGAAGAAACTGGATGGTATAAAGTTTCGTCGTATTATTACTGTGTTGTTAAGTGTGGAAGTGGCACTGATGGCAGTAAACGGAATGATGGAAAATGGTTATGTGGATGCTAAGCAAAGATTTGTACGAAACGAGAATCTGGAAGAAGCGAAAGCATGGCTGAAGGAAGAAATGAAAGATGATTTCTATCGTACAGAACTTAGTAATTACGCCTATATGGATGAGGTAGTGTATCATAATCTTAATGGTATTTCGATGTTTAGTTCTACGGCGGATGCAGATATGGTTACTACATTACAAGGGCTGGGATTTTATACGGATACGAATGTCTATCTCTATCAGGGAGCGACACAGTTTACAAATTCTGTTTTTGGGGTAAGATACATCATAAATAAAGATGCCACCATCGCAAAAAACAAATCAGAGGAAGAAACGAATCCTTCAAAAAATAGAGAAAAGAACCAGCCGGAGGGGTTTGAGGCAGTGAAGGAATTTGGAACGGTCCGGATATTTGAAAATCAGACCCCGTTGGCTCTTGGTTTTGAAGTTAGCAAGGATATTTATTCTTTTAGAAAAGGTGATGGTACTGTCTTCGAGGTACAAAATGTGTTTGCAAAGAAGATGACAGGCGAAATAAGTCCATTTTTCGAAGCAGTTTATGGTGATTCTACGGTGGAATCTACTGCGAATGTGACAATCACAAAAAACGGTGGAACTTCCTATTCTTTCGAAAAGACCGATTTGGAAGAAGCTGAGGTTACGATGCGGATTCCAATAGAAGAGGATATGGTTTTATATCTTTATTCTAAGAGACGTATTCTGGATACAGGTGTTGTATGGCTGGATTCGGAACCAGTTAAGGGTGGAGAAATCTATTCACAGTGTTTTCAGGTAGGGCCTGTAAAGAAAGGACAGATTCTGACGATACAATATGATATAAAAGAGGATGAGACAGAAAAAGGAGACCTGACTGTCTATATGGCAAAATACAATGCAGGAAATTTTGAAAAACATTATGAAGTCTTAAGACAGAATCAGCTTAGTGTAAAGCAACTTGAAGCCAATATCCTCCAATGCACCAGTAGCGATGAAGATGGCGGACTTTACTTTACTTCCATACCATACGATGACGGATTTGAGATTACGGTGGATGGGAAAAAACAGGATGCTATAATATTGGTAGATACATTTTTAGGAATTGAATTAGAGCCTTTAAAAGAAGGGCAAAAGGAACATAAGATAACGATAAAGTTTGTCCCTGTTGGCCTAAAAGAAGGTATTATAATATCAATCAGCAGTATTTGTATTTTTATTTTGATCTTATGTCTTCAAAGGACATGGAATAAAAAGAAAAAAGAATGCGTATCAGGAACGGATATGGAAATGTCTGCCGAAGCCGGTTCATAGTTTTTGTATCTGTTACAATGTTTTGAAAGGGAATTAATAATGTGGGAAAAAATAAAGAAAAGAATAAGAAAAATATTGATAAAAATGCGTCTGAAGGGAAAACAGTCTTTCACGAATGCAAGGCATAATTATATTTACTTCTGGATTTTTCTGGTAGTTACCATT
>JAFPAZ010000128.1 GCA_017390645.1 Lachnospiraceae bacterium | reverse complement strand
GGCACATAATGTTGCCATTTTTTCTGCAAAGGCTTCATCAAAAGCAGGATATAATTTTCCGTTATCTCCCATAACAGGATCCACCACAATCACATTGGAATCTGTTTTAAACTCATCAAACATAGAAGCCACAATATCAATTTGTTCAAAAGAACCTAAGTATCCGGTATAAATTGCATCAAAACCAATATTTTCCTCTTTCCAATGATGGGTAATTGGCTGAATTTCCTCTGTTAAATCCTTAAAGGTGAAATTCTTAAACATAGTATGAGTAGATAATACTGCAGTAGGAATAATAGCTGTTTCTACTCCCATAGCAGAAATAATAGGAAGTGCAACCGTTAATGAACATTTTCCTACACATGAGATATCCTGGATTGTGACGATTCTTTTCATTTTTCTTTTCTCCTTTACTTTACAAACACATTTTTTCCTATTATACTATACTTTGGATATATGAAAAGAATCAAAAACCAAACAATATATATGTCCAGATTGGAGTATTATGCTAACTTATTCCTTTGAAGAAAAAGGCAGTGACAGCCTATATGAATATTTATACAAACAAATAAAAAAAGACATTCTTTCTTTTCAGCTTGCACCAGATGAAAAGCTGCCTTCCAAACGGGCTTTGGCAAAGCATCTTAATATTAGTACCATTACGGTAGAAAATGCTTATAGCCAGTTAATCGCCGAAGGTTACCTATATTCGGTGCCAAAAAGCGGATATTATGTCTCAAATATTTCCTCCAGAAAACCCTTAGAAGAGTCCAGGACAGTTTTTTCCTATGAGGAAAAGAACCAAACAGAATCTTATTTTGCCGATTTTGTGAGTAATTCTACGGTTCAGGATAACTTTCCTTTTTCCACCTGGACAAAATTAATGAGAGAAACCATGTCAGATGATGCCAAAAAGCTTATGGTCAGATCACCTTCTGCCGGAGTTTTGGAATTACGCACTGCCATTTCCCATTATCTTCATCAGTTTCAAGGATTAGATGTAGATCCGGAGCAGATTATTGTAGGTGCCGGAACGGAATACCTTTACGGACTTATCATCCAGTTACTTGGAAGAAACCAAATCTACGCGGTAGAAGAACCCGGATATCAGAAAATTTCAAAAATATACCGTGCCAATGATGTATCCTGTGTTCATATTTCTCTGGATGAAAACGGAATCGATTTAGAACAGCTAGAAAGAAGTAATGCGAATGTATTACATATTTCACCGTCCCATCATTTTCCTACAGGATTCGTTACCCCGATCAGCAGAAGATACGAATTGCTTTCCTGGGCTTCTAAATCAGCCAACCGCTTTATTATTGAAGATGACTATGACAGTGAATTCCGGCTTCTTGGAAAACCCATTCCTTCCCTGTCTAGTATTGATGTTTTAGATAAAGTCATTTATATTAATACTTTTTCCAAAAGCCTTAGTTCCACCATACGAATCAGTTACATGGTTCTTCCAAAAAACCTCATTCATACTTATAAAAAAGAACTAAGTTTTTATTCCTGTACAGTTTCGAATTTTGAACAATATACCCTAACAAAATTTATCGAAAAAGGATACCTTGAAAAACACATTAATCGTATGCGTAATTTTTATCGTTCTCAACGAGATGCCATTCTTTCTTGTATCAAGAAAGAAAAAAATTATGAAAAAACTTTGATTCGTGAAGAAAATGCCGGTCTTCATTTTCTTTTAGAAGTAAAGACAGACTTATCCGATCAACAATTAATCGAAAATGCTCTTAGAAATGGAATCCATATTTCCTGCCTCAGCCAGTATTTTCATGATAAATCAAAAGCCAAAGATCATACATTAATCGTAAACTATTCCGGCATCGAAACAGCTAAGATGCAGGAAGCAATTCACAGATTATTTCAAAGTTTATGGGAATCGATTGAAATATAATCGATTCCCATAAATTTAAATAATATAGAATAAAACCTATCCTGCACACATTTTAATGACTATTCCTATTTTTATAAAATGAAGTAATTTTCCCAAAATCTATCCCTCTCACATTTCCCATGAAACACCCTGGATATATTCTCTTGCTTCTATCAGATTCTCGCCTCTATATCGCAATTTTAAAGAAAAATACCCTTTATCCTCAAGTAAAAG
>JAFPAZ010000127.1 GCA_017390645.1 Lachnospiraceae bacterium | reverse complement strand
TTCCTCTATCCAGCACCCAGCCCGTAGCCATGTCCCCATTTGGATTCAGGTAATACCAGTTATTTGCATCCTTTAACCAGCCGGTCTGCATAACCCCTTTTGTATTCATGTAATACCAGGTACCCTTCACATTCTGCCATCCTGTGGTCATTACTCCCTTTTGATTATAATAATACCATTTACCATTTCGTTTTATCCATCCGGTAGCCGCCAGGGCAACACTTCCTTGCGCCAGTAACATGGTAGTTATCACACCCAGAGAAAACCATTTTTTTAATTTCCCATGCCTTCTCATTCTTCACTATCGTCCTTTCTTATGTCCATTTTATGGGGTATCTTTGATCCGTTTCTTTCTTCCAAGCCTTCCTTTTACTTAGCTTGTATTTTTTTGATGACGCCTTCTTCCTGATTAATAATGTGTTTTTTCATGGTATTCACTGCATTTTGAACGTCTTTCTTCAAAATGTAGTCCACAATCATACGATGTTCTTCTTCCAAAACAGGATGTAACTTATCGTCTTTTATGTACTGTACCCGGTAACGGTATACCTGCTCTCGTAAATTACTTGCAATCTGCATCAGCCTATGATTCTGGGTTGCCTCAAAGATTACATCATGAAACGCAATGTCCGAATCCACAATATTCTGAAAATCCTGTTTCTCAACTGCCTGTTTAAAATCCTCCAAAGCCAGTTTTAACTTTTCCTCTCCCTCCCCGGTGATTCGTTCGCAAGCCAGTTTTACTGCCAATTCCTCCAGATTACAACGGACTTCCAAGGAATCTCTTAAATCTTTCTCTGTTATCTGGGCAACTTCTGCGCCTTTTCTTGGAATCATCACCACCAGACCTTCCAATTCCAGTTTCCGGATAGCCTCTCTTACCGGGGTTCTGCTTACCCCAAGCCGTTCTGCAAGGGCAATCTCCATCAAACGTTCTCCCGGAGCAAATTCTCCCGTGATAATGGCCTGTCTTAAAGTGTTGAATACCACATCCCGAAGTGGCAAATATTCATTAGAATTAAACTTTAACTGATTTAGCATTCCTTTCCATCTCCGTTCTACATTATCTTCCTGCTAACATGGATGACTCATAATTACAAAATCTATCTCCCCATCTTTTTCAAGAATTTCCTGTGCTTCCTGAGCCTTTTTTAAATCCCCGAAAACACCAAAAACGGTAGGACCGCTGCCTGTCATCAACGCATTCAATGCTCCGCAGTTTAACATAGTTTCTTTAATTTCTTTTACTTTCGGGTAATATTTCATGGTAACTTCTTCCAAAACGTTTCCCATAGCCTCTGCGGTTTCTTGTAAATCTTCCTTTTCTACCGCTTTTGAAAGTGCCTCCATATCCGGATGTTTTTCAATGGCTGCTACATCCAAATGCTCAAAAATAAATTTCGTAGAAACTGAAACCGCCGGTTTGGCAAGTACAATATGACAAGAAGGAAAAGGTGTCAATGTAGTGAGTTTTTCTCCAATCCCTTTCGCCCTTGCAGTTCCTTTCTTAATACAATATGGAACATCTGCCCCATATTTTACCCCTCTTTCCATGAGTTCTTCCTTCGATAACCCTAAATCAAATAACAGGTTCATGGCCTCTAAGGTAACGGCACAATCTGCGCTTCCCCCTGCCATGCCTGCTGCCATAGGAATATTTTTCACCAGATGTGCTTTTATTCCATTTTTTATCTGAAATTCCTCTTTCATGCCAGCAATGGCCTGATACACTAAATTATCTTCCCCTGTAGATAATTCTGCTTTATTCGTAGTTAATATAATTTCGTCTTCTTCTAATACCTCGAATCCTATGGTATCTGCCAAAGTCACTGTCTGCATCACCATATCCAATTCATGATATCCATTTTCCAGCTTTCTTATGACATCCAGACCTAAGTTAATCTTTCCATAGGCTGTCATTTCTATCGTTTTCATATGAGTCCTCACTTTCTTCTCTTACATACACTATATAGGTAATTGCGCAACGATTATATTGTTACAGTTCGATGAACCGTAACACAAAATTCTATACGAGAGTGATCCTTGTATATGGTATATTGTATACAAACATTATACTATAAGTAAAATATGATGTAAAGAAAAAGAAAAAAGAGCCGTACAAATGGAATCCGGCTATGAAAGCCTCCTACTCATACGACTCTTATGTATGAACAACGCTTTAAAACAGGGTCAAAAAGTGATGTTTTTCATCCTCCTTATTCTTCTGTTTCTGTTTGTTCTTCTCCTGCAATCCATTCATCAATGCCCTTCATTACTGCATCATAAGTCTGCTTTGAAATTTCAGGAAGTTCTCCTCCCCATAACTTTTCTGCCTGTTCAAATCCCTTCTGAATGGCTGCTCTCATTTCTTCTGCTTTGGATGGGTCTCCACCGGTCAAGGCTTTGGCAAAGGAAAGCATACGTTCACTGGTTTGTTTCACTCCCCAGTATCCATCTTCTGAAATATCTTCCTGGGCTTGTTTTCTAGTGGCTTCGTCTACTTCAAAGTTACCTTCCCTGATCTTATTCCAGAATTCTTCTTCTGACATATCTGCAATGGAAAATGCAGAAGATTGCTTCGTAATCAACTGTTCTACCAAAGACTTTAATTGAGAGAGTCTGGCATCTGCATCTGCCTTCAACTTCTGAATCAATTCTGTATCCGGCTCTTTGGTATAAGTCTTCTTCACAGAATCTGTTTCCTGAGTTGTTTTCTCGTAAACTACCGCAGTGTCTTTATTGGTAGTTTCTTCTTTTACAACTTCCTTCTTTTCCTCCTGCTTATTGGTAGCAGCATAAGCAGTTTGACCTACATAAGTAATTGAATTAATATCCATATCACATACCTCCTTGTATATATTAAATCCAGGTGATTGCCAAACTATAATACATTTATTTGTATGTAATTCAAAAGAATCATTTGTTTCTTTTGAATCACATAATATATATTTTTTCATCGTTTCACAATTACCTCTATATGGAACCTCTACTATGGAATCCACACTCCATCTTGTCCTACGACATATCCGTCTATTACTGTATTTACGGCAATACTGCCGTCCTCATAACAATAGTACCATTTTCCCTCTATATAATTCCATCCATCAGACAACCGTTTCCAAGGGTTATCCTGATGAGGATCGGTTGGGTCCCAATGTGAGAAAATGCCTTTCGTTGGAATTTTTATGTAATTTGGTACGCCAAAGGGACCGGGCATATCATTTTCATATATCTGCACAATGGTACTTAAAGGACAATGATCAAAAATCCACTTTGCGTCTCCCACCTGAAGTCGCACACACCCTGCTGAGGTTATCTCCCCAAGCCGGTTAAAATAATCTGCTCTTAAATCATTCTCATTGGTCGTACCATATGGGACGGAGTGAAACAGGAAGCCTCGTACGATTCTTGTGGAATATTGTCCCTGTACATTTCCAATTAAATTTCTCCAACGATATTTCACTATCGTATTAAAGGTTCCTATGGGTGTGCTATTTCCCGGAGAACAAATCATGGATTTTATAGGAACCGTATAATATCCATTTTCATCTAAAGCGTATACGGTAACCACACATGCCTTTTTATTCACCCGGATATAATATGGGGAACCGTTAGAGGCAATATACTTACTATCTACCATCCATTCTCCATTAGAATCCAGTACACGTCCTTGTACCACGGTACTTTTAAGCATGGCACCGCCGGAATTCAGATAATACCATTTTCCATCTACCTGCTGCCAATCCGTTAACATCTTTCCACCGATATTTAGGTAGTACCAATTTCCTCCTACCTTCTTCCAGCCTGTCGCCATTTCTCCGCCGTTTTCCAGGTAATACCAGTTTCCTCCTACCTTCTTCCAGCCTGTCGCCATTTCTCCGCCGTTTTCCAGGTAATACCAGTTTCTTCCTACCTTCTTCCAGCCTGTCGTCATTTCTCCGCCGTTTTCCAGGTAATACCAGTTTCTTCCTACCTTCTTCCAGCCTGTTGCCATTTCTCCGCCAGGCTCAAAGTAATACCAGTTTCCTCCTACCT
>JAFPAZ010000126.1 GCA_017390645.1 Lachnospiraceae bacterium | reverse complement strand
TGCCTGGTCTACCGCAAGCTGGGAAGCATCTACCCCAAGGACTGAAGCTGCCCCCGCAATTCCTGCATTTAAGGCAAAGGAACCGGTATGAGTGAAACAATCCAGCACTTTTGCATCTTTGCAAAGCCTCTGAATAGCAAGGCGATTGTACTTCTGGTCAAGGAAAAATCCGGTCTTTTGACCATCCTTTACGTCTACCAGATAATGTACCCCATTTTCCACGATTTCCACCTTCGTATCAAATTCTTCTCCTATAAATCCCTTAATGCGTTCTAATCCTTCGTTGGTACGTACCTTTGCATCGCTACGCTCATATATTCCACGAACTTCAATCCCATCTTCCTTTAATACTTTAACAAGACTGTCTAATATGGTATGTTTCAACCGGTCAATCCCCAATGCCAAAGACTGCACCACAAGAACATCCGAAAATTTATCCACCACTAATCCCGGCAAAAAATCCGCTTCCCCAAAAATAATACGACAACTGCTGATATCCACGGTCTTTTTTCGGTATTCCCATGCATTTCTTACCCTCATCATAAGAAACTCTTCATTTATCTTTTCTTCACTATTTCTGGTCATCAAACGAATGGTGATTTTTGAATTGGTGTTAATGAATCCTTTTCCCATTTTATAACCATCAAAGTCTTGCACTATGACCATGTCACCGTTTTCAAATTCCCCCATGATGTTTGCGATTTCATTGTCAAATACCCACATGCCACCGGCTTTTATGGTTCTGCCCTCTCCCTTTTTTAAAGTTACAATTGCTTCCATATCAAATCCTCCACTAAAATTTCTTTCTTACTTTAATCCCTGATGTTACAGTCTTTACAACTATAAATTTCAAATCGGTTTCACTGTCTTCTTATATTCTAAATCACTCCCACAATGCAGTCAAGAATAATAAAAATCCCTTACTTCACAGTATCCAAACTGTCAAATAAGGGATTCTACCATCTTTCATTATTTAGGACATTTCTTGTAAACCATCACCAAGGTGGCTTGATGCCGCATTTATGTGTCACCTGTTGATACAAGTTACAACACCTGGCTTTAAAGTCACTCCAATTAAATATAATACTTATACCAATTATCTACGACTTCCTTCGCCTCAGCCAATCCACAGCCTGTGATGTCACGGAATGCTGCAATGGCCTGAACCTTGTTATTGGCAGAAAGGAATGCCTCTACTCTTTCAAGTTCACTTCTTGGATAAGAACCCATTGGAAGGTTAATGTAAACTTCATCATTATTTACAACCTGTACCTGTTGTCTGAAAGCTTCTTCCTGTTCTTCTAATTTCTTGTCTCTCTTCTTGCCAAGAATAAAGAATACAATAGCAAGAGCAAATAATACTACATCCGCAATAAGAAATCCATTACGGTTTTCAAAATTCAATTCTTCTAATACAAGAGGTAATACACGTTCGTTAATATCCGCGTCACTTTCGAACCATTCTGCTTCTCTAAACCAATCCTTCATGTATTCATACACTTCATCATCCAGTTTCTTGACAGTACCGGTGAACTTAATACCAGGATGGTTAACATCTTCTGCCTTTTCATCCAACAGATAATCCCAAGTAGCATCTGCTAAATCCTCATATTTGGATCTATCAGATTCACTGACTTCGACACAAACAAAATACTCCTCGCCTTTTTCCGTGAATACAGGAATGATATAATAATAATTAGTAGAAGAGGATACCGTGCTTCCTCTTCTTGTCGTAGTGGTAGTCAAGGATGCTGCTACGTCTAAAGAAGCATAAAGTGTGGTATCAATGTGTCCACCTTTTCCCTCTTTTGCAAAATCATATCCGTCTTCATAAATATCAATCGGTTCCTGGAAACTATACAAAATCGTATCCCAGGAAAATAGAACCATTACAATTCCAAAAATCAAAAAAACTCCTGCAAAACTACTAAAAAAATTCTTCTTTCCTCTCATTTTCTTATCCTTTCTG
>JAFPAZ010000125.1 GCA_017390645.1 Lachnospiraceae bacterium | reverse complement strand
GGTTCTTGTATTTGCTGAAATTTTACTTCCAAAAAAGATCAGTATCACCGTAGAGGAAAACACCAATGAAACAACCAAAAAAGAAAAAAATTAAATTTTTTATACCAATATTAATTTTATGCATGCTGCTTCTGTTTGTAGGAATGTTGTGTTTCTTTGCAGCAAAATGGTATAAGAGTGTTTATGGTGATGTAGGATTTGACTCTATTCTTTATACACTACTTTCCGATTTAGGTGGTGTTGAAAGCGATCTTATTATGGAATTTGTAAAGGACGCCCTCTTGCCTGCCATTCTTTTAACAGTATTGGTAGGCTTGGCATTATTTGCTACCGTAAAAAGAAGTTTATTTTTGCATATAGGAAAAAAATTTAAAATAAAGATTTACCCCTTTCCAAAAATTCTTTCCGTTATATGTGCTTTATCTTTAACCGCCACACTATTGCTTTCAGCTGCCGTAAAAGTAAATTTACCGGATTTTATTAATTACATGACCCAACAGACAACCATTTTTCAAGACATGTATGTGGATCCTTCCACCGCAAATATTACATTCCCGGAACAAAAGAGAAATCTTATCTACATTTATCTTGAATCTATGGAGACTACCTTTTTACCTGAGGAACTTGGTGGTGGAAACGATGTTAACCCTATCCCCGAATTATATGAATTAGCCTTAGAAAATACAAATTTTTCTTATAACGATTCCGTAGGCGGTTTCACGGCTCTTTGGGGAGGTACCTGGACCATTGGTGCTCTTGTTTCCCATACCTCAGGCATTCCCTTAAAGACGCCTCTTAACATAGATGGAAACAGTTATGGTCAGGATACTTTCCTGCCTGGTATTACTTCACTTTCAAATGTACTACACGAAAACGGGTACTATCAGGCACTAATGGTTGGCTCTGATGCTAATTTCGGTGGACGTAAACAATATTATCAACAACACGAAACTGATAAAATATATGACCTTTACACTGCTCGAGCCGATGGTATCGTTCCAGAGGACTATTACGTATGGTGGGGAATGGAAGATTCCTATCTCTTTGAATATGCCAAACAAGAACTCACAAAAATTTCTAAGCAGGAACAACCCTTTGCTTTTACCATGCTCACTGTAGATACACATCATATAGGTGGTTATGTCTGTGACTACTGTGGCACAGAATACCCGGAGCAATATGAAAATGTACTTGCCTGCTCAAGCAAACAGGTTACTGAATTTGTAAGCTGGATACAACAGCAGGATTTTTATGACAATACTACAATTATCATCTGCGGAGACCACCCTACCATGGATCACGACTATATCGCAAGAAATATTCCAGAAGACTATCAGCGTAAAGTATACAATTGCTTTATTAACTCTTTGGCGAGTACAGATAATACAAAGAACCGGGAATTCTCTTCTTTAGATATGTTTCCGTCTACACTAGCAGCAATAGGTTGTACCATAGAAGGAGACCGTTTAGGTCTGGGAACAAACCTGTTCTCTTCTAGCCCAACCCTCTGCGAGGAACTTGGTACGGATGAATTTAGTAAAGAACTTGCAAAAAATTCCGACTACTACACCAAGAACTTTTTCTTTGAATAAAATAAACAAAGAGGATGAGTACACCAAACCCATCCTCTTTGTTTTTCTTCAGCTTTATATTTCATTAAATATTTTCTTCTTTTTCAATTAACCAAAATATCTCTTAAGAAGTCCTTCGAAAGCCTTACCGTGTCTAGCTTCATCCTTAGCCATTTCATGTACAGTATCATGGATCGCATCAAGATCTGCAGCCTTAGCACGTTTTGCAAGATCGAACTTTCCTGCTGTTGCTCCGTTTTCTGCTTCTACTCTTAATTCCAGATTCTTCTTTGTGCTGTTGGTTACTACTTCTCCTAATAATTCAGCAAATTTCGCTGCATGTTCTGCTTCTTCATATGCTGCTTTTTCATAGTATAAACCGATTTCCGGATACCCTTCTCTATGTGCAACCCTAGCCATAGCTAAGTACATACCAACTTCCATGCATTCTCCATTGAAGTTTGCTCTTAAATCTTCCAAAATATCTTGGCTGACACCGGCTGCTACTCCTACTTCATGTTCGCAAGCCCAAAACATTTCTCCAGACTGCTCTGTGAATTTAGAAGCTGGTGCTTTACATTGTGGACAAGCTTCTGGTGCCTCGTCTCCTTCGTGTACATATCCGCATACCTGACATACATATTTACTCATAACGCATTCTCCTTTTCATTCTCTTATTTCTTTTGCTTTTGTTTTTAT
>JAFPAZ010000124.1 GCA_017390645.1 Lachnospiraceae bacterium | reverse complement strand
TGCCGTTTCATAAAAAGGTTTACTACGAGTGCAAAGATAGCCGTACAGATTAGAGACAATCCATAACTTAATGGTGTTACCTGAAGGTCAAAGGTTAGGTTATCTATCAATATCATGCTCATAACAATCCGGTGGAACAAGGTTCCAAGGGGCAATCCAATAAAACCTGCCAGTATCGAAAGAACCAGATTCTCACGTAATACATAACTTTCTGTTTCTTTTGGATAAAACCCGAGTACCTGTACTGTAGCAATTTCCCGGCTGCGTTCCGCCAGATTGATGTTCGTCAGATTGAAAATAACAATAAATGCCAGCGCTCCGGCAAATAACACCACCAGCCAGATAATATAGTTAAGACAGGATAGGGCACTGTCTACATTCTCCTTCGTGGTAGAAAGCTGGGATACGCTTTTGATTTCTTCCATTCCAGTGAGCATTTTTGCTATATCTTCTGTATTTTCTATCGTTTCTTTCACGTCAATCAATGCGGTGTTAACTTCCCATTCTTCAAAAGACTCCTCGTAGGTTTCAGGAGATACTACCACAAAATTATTAATATAATTATCAAATATTCCACTGACAATAACAGTACAGCTTTGCATATCAGCATTTCGAATTTCAAAACTGTCGCCTACAGATAAGGAAAGTTTTTCTGCAATCTTTCTATTGATGATTGCTTCCCCTTTTTCAGGAAGGGAAATCTCCTTTTCCCCCTGATAAAATCCCCAGAAATCAGAAATCTCATCTAATTCTTTAAAACTCATCATATTGACAGAATTTATGGAAGCACTACCAAATACGTCCACCCGATGAACCGAACAGGCAAGGTAATTTTCTATTTCTTCCATTTCATTAAGTTTTGCATAGATTTCTTCTTCCAATCCGGTTTCAAAAGTGGCTTCCATATCATATTTTTGAATTGTTTCGTATTGAAGTGTACCAACACCGGTCATGGAATCTCTTACTCCAAAAGCAGTCACAACCAGACCTGTACAGCAGCTGATACCTACCAGCATCATAATGAGCCTTTTTTTGTAACGAAACATATTGCGCAGCGTAATTTTCTGCAGGAAAGATAATTTATTCCAAAGCGGCGTAATCCGCTCCATAAGAATTCTCTTTCCGTTTTTGGCAGTTCTAGGCCGAATCAGCTTCGCCGGCACTCTTCCAAGTTCTTTCCGACAGGAGAAGAAAGTACTTCCAAGGATTCCAGCCAATGATACTACCAATGTAATGATTGCTAAATCCGGGCTAAAGAGATAAGAAAGGGATGCAAAATCATAAAGTGCATTATAGGCAAACCAAAAAATCAGTGGCAATCCCCAGGTACATAGGAAAAAGCCGATTCCCCAGCCGATGACGGTAGCACTTCCTGCATAAAGAAGATATTTCCCCATGATTTTCATATTGCTGTATCCCAGTGCCTTTAACACACCGATTTGTGTCCGTTCCTCATCTACCATTCTTGTCATGGTGGTCATACATACAAGCATGGCAATCAGAATAAAGAAAACCGGAAAAATATTAGCAACACCACTGACAATGGCAGTATCATTTTCAAAACTTACATATCCCGCATTTTCATCACGGGTCAGCACATAGGTTTCCGGCGGATTGATTCCCATCTCCTTTGCAAGTTCAGCAGTTAACCCCTGAGCGGAAAGGACATCCTCGTACCGCTTGTCCACCAGTTCTTTACAGAGCTTTGTTATCTTTTCTTCCTGACGTTCTATCAATGTTTCATATTCATCGCTATAAATAGTCGCAGTTTCCTTTAAGGTAATATCTATTTCCGTAAAATACTCCCCTATGAAATTTCCCTCTGGTAAATAAAGAAATCCGTAAATTGCTCCACTTCCAATACTGGTGCTTCCACGGTCAAGCCCCAAATATAAAGGAGAATCTATAAGCCCCACAATGGTATACTCCTTGTATGAAATCTGACTATTTATGGACTCCTCATTGTCATCCGCAAGCCGAATTACCGTACCAATATCTTTCTTCTGGAATTTTACATCATCTGCCAGACACTCTGTATCCGATTCCGGCATTCTTCCTGCGGTTAAAGATGGAAGATTGATGTTTTCCGGCATAGAAAAAAGCTTAAATGGCCTGCTTTCTCCTTCATATTCCATCAGGGCATCTACCGTTTTTAATCCTTCTGCTGCTTTCACTTCCGGCAATTTTGTAAAATGTTCTACCTCCTCTTGTGTAAATCCCAGAGTGGAAAACAAACGAAAATCGTAAAAATTCTGTTGCTTTATAAATTTATCACCGGTGTTTACCATGGCATCTTTCGTTATCTTAAGGCCTGAAAAAAATCCTGCACTTAATGCTACAATCAAAAGCAATGCCATATACCGTCCAAAAAAAGTGCGTATACTACGCCAGGTCATCTTGAAAATAGAAGTCTTCATCGTTATCACCACTCAATCTCGTCAATCGGAGTGACGTTCTGATTTAATTCATTGGACTGTATTTTTCCGCTTTTGATTTTGATAATGCGGTCTGCCATCGGTGCAATGGCCTGATTATGGGTAATAATAATGACTGTGGTATTTTTCTCGCGACTAAGGTCATAAAGAAGTTTTAAAACTGCTTTTCCTGTTACATAATCCAAGGCTCCCGTAGGTTCATCGCATAAAAGCAGACGTGGATTCTTCGCCAATGCCCGGGCAATGGCTACACGTTGCTGTTCTCCTCCGGAAAGCTGTGCCGGGAAATTATTTGCCCTTTCTGTAAGTCCTACCATATCAAGGGCTTCTTTCGCCGGAATCGGATTTTTACAAAGCTGCGCCGCGATTTCCACATTTTCCAATGCAGTCAGGTTTGGAATCAGATTATAAAACTGAAACACAAACCCTACATCATGACGACGGTATTCTATCAGCTCCCGTTTTCCAAGGGAGGATATATCTTTTCCATCAAACTGGATGGTTCCACTCGTAATGGTATCCATACCTCCAAGCAAATTTAAAAGAGTGGTCTTTCCTGCACCGGAAGAACCAAGTAGAATACAAAATTCTCCCTGTTCTATGTCAAAACTCACGCCTGAAAGAGCGTTAATCTGTGCATTCCCACTGCCATAACTTTTGATAACATTTTGAAATTTAATGTATGGTTCTGACATTGTTTTCTCCTATCATGTAATTTCATTTTTTGTTTATTTTACATTTTACCATAAAAAGTGTGAATCTCAATCAAATTCTTGTAAATTGGTAAAAATACAAAAAAGTAACTGTGCCCAGCCTTGCAAACTGAACCGTTACTTTCTTTGTATTATAATCTATGGAATTTTCGGCAACCGTTCCACATTCTGGTAGTCTCTTTTCAAATAAAACATGTTACCCTTATTACGATTGTTACGTTTCTTATTTATTTCTTATTTGTTTCTTATTTGTTTCTTATTTGTTTTTTATATTGATTACGATTGATTTTGATTCATTGTCAATTATGATGTGGTGGTGCATAAATGGAAGATAATTTTAGAGAAGAATTACCGGTATTTAAAATATTATGCCAGGTTCCGGCTGGAATAAATAAAACGTCCCCTTCCACTAGATACAGGCAAAAATCTCGTAAACATTTATCTGTTCCCAACTTTACTACCGAACAACCCCGCTCCACCCGGATCATCTGTTCTGCATCCTCATGTACTTCGGTTCCTGTTTCTCCTCCTACCGGAATGCACATAAAAGTCATTTGAACGCTACAGCCGGTCCAAATCACCCTGCGAAAATTTTCATTTCTAACTGCCATTTGTCTGGCATGAATCACATAAGGATTTCCACCAAAATCTCTTTGCCTTTCGAAACCTTCCATATACCCAGCTCTGTTTTTTATTAGCATATGTTTGGGTGGATAAAATGGTTACGATAAAAGGTATAAATTAACCGAATTTCTTCGTTTATTTTGTATTTATAAT
>JAFPAZ010000123.1 GCA_017390645.1 Lachnospiraceae bacterium | reverse complement strand
CTAAATCAACAAGAAAACATTACCATTTTGATTTCCTCCCATATTTTAAGCGAGCTTTCCTTAATGTGTGATGATTACCTGTTTATCTCAAATGGTAACATCATCAAACATCTGAGTCAGGAAGAACTGCAGGAGGAATGCCGGAATTATCTTCATATCCACACAGACAATGATGAGCTGGCAATTGCGGTTCTTCAGGAAAAATTAAAGGTCACAAATTTTGATGTACAAAAGGATGGCAGCATTACCTTATATGAATATGTAGACAATGTTGCCCCAGTTTCCCGTACATTATTTGAAAATGGAGTATTGCCTTTAGAACTAAGTACCGGTGGAGAAAATCTGGAAGAATATTATATGTCTATGGTTGGAGGTGAAAGAACATGTGGAATGTAATGAAAGCACAAATGTATCAATTAAAGAAAGATGTATTGGCCTTTAGTGTCGCCTTATTAGGACTAGCGGTCACCTTTATTGCAAATATGGAAGCTTTTGAGCAGGGAATGACCGGAAGTGAAGGAATGGCATATATGGGGGAATCCATGAGTGCATTGTTTGGCTTACTTGCCATTATGATAATTGTCGCAAATGTAATGGGAAAGGATTTTGCAGATAAGACACTGAATTATGAAATATTATCCGGTCATACCAGAAAAGAAGTATTCTTTGGTCGTTTGGTAGTGGCAACTATACCTGGAGTTTTATGCTCTTTCCTTACTATCATAGCATTTCCCCTTACCCTAACCCTCATAAATGGATGGGGAAACACCATGGAGTTAAGTGGAGTTTTGGTTCGCTTTGGACTGATTTTTATCACCCTATTTCGTATCGCTTTTGAACTGGCATTTTTAACTACCCTGACGAAAAATCACTATATTACATACCTTATATCCTATGTACTTTCTATGGTACAGGTATTTTTATTAACTGCACAGACTTATTTTGAAGATTTTGCAGTAACTCCATTACTCCCTGTTGCAAATTGCTTAAACTTATTAACGTTTCAGGACTGGACTACCTTTTATCTTGACGAAACAGACCAGATTCTTTATAGTTCTGCTGTTAGCTCAGAGATGGCACTTTGGGCAATTATACCGTCCGTCGTCATCGGAGGAGTTATGATTTTACTTTCTTATGTATTCTTTAAACATGATGATTTGAATTAGGAGTGTGAGGATATGCTAATACAAGATTGGATTTTATGTATCATATTTATGGCAACAATCCTTTTCCTTTTATTTTCTTGTAAATGGAATGCCGCAAAATACAATAACAAATGGCGTATTTTTTATCTGGTGCCATTTGTCATCTGTATCATACATGCATTAGTAGCTGGTACGGAGTGGTGTTTATCCGGTATTTATATTGGAGCTTTAATTATGATAGGTGGTTACCTTGTGGCGAAGGTATCCTGGAGAAAAAAATGTTCTATCACAGCCATTGTCCTTTGTCTGATCACCATACCGGTATGCATTTTTTCCGGTAGTTATCGTACTGCCGATTATTTGAAAGATTTTGAAGAAGGATTCGCCACTATGAAAGAGTACTACTCTCTTGCTGAACACAAAAAAATTGATTGGGATGCTTTATATGAGGAATATTATCCTTTATTTGAAGAAGCTGACAAAAGTCAGGATAAGGTGAAAAATCTTGCTGCATGGGGGCAGTTTTGCAATGAATTTTATGATTGCCACACCGGTTATGTACCAACCAAGGATTACAAGGAAACAAAGGAATCTTTGACTCAAAGTATCATTGGCAATGATTATGGATTATCCATGGTGCAATTAACAAGTGGAGAATATGTGGCAGTTTCCGTGGAAGAAAACAGTGAAGCTGCCAAAGCAGGCATCCATACCGGAACCGTAATTACAAAATGGGATGGCACTTCCATTGAAGATTTACTGCCAACTGCCTTGGAACGAATGCAAAAAAGTCTACTGATAGGAAACATTGAAAACCAGAATTTTTATGTCAGCCTTT
>JAFPAZ010000122.1 GCA_017390645.1 Lachnospiraceae bacterium | reverse complement strand
CATGGTAAGAATATTTGTGAAAAATATGCTGAAATGCGGAATGTCGGATGAGGATATATTAATGCTATCAGAATGTGACCGGGAATTGTTGGAAGAAGTGAAAAAGAGTATTTAGGTAAAAAGATAGCGGTTACTGTGTGAACAACAGCATAAAATGTAAGTAAATTTCGTAAGTAAATTTCGAATCATAGATATCTACGGAACTAGTGTATATTTTTCCATTTTTTATGGTATACTAAAGAGGATAATGTAAGGAATGAAGTGGAGTAATATGGATTATGGAGGTTGTGAAATGAAGATTGCATTTTTTGATACGAAACCTTATGATAAGCCATCATTTGATAAATATGGCAAAGAATATGGGATTACATTTAAATATTTTGAAACAAAGCTAAATGAAGATACGGTTTATCTTGCAAAGGGATATGATGGTGTGTGTGCTTTTGTGAATGACACAGTAAATGAAGTAGTCATTGACCACCTGGCTGAACTGGGTGTGCAGATACTGGCTTTGCGGTGTGCGGGATTTAATAATGTGGATATAAAACATGCTTCCGGAAAAATCCACGTATTGCGAGTGCCGGCATATTCCCCTTATGCAGTTGCTGAGCATGCCATGGCAATGCTTTTGACATCCATTCGCCGGATTCATAAGGCATATATCCGTTCCCGGGATTTTAATTTTAGTCTGTCGGGGCTTACCGGTTTTGATCTTCATGGAAAAACCGTGGGTGTGATTGGAACAGGACGAATCGGACGGGTGTTTATCGATATCTGCCGGGGATTTGGCATGAAGGTGCTGGCATATGATAAGTTTCCGGCAGAGGGTCTTGATAATGGTGATACCATCCGGTATGTGGAGCTGGATGAATTGTTTGCAAAGAGTGACATCATCTCTTTACATTGTCCATTGACGGAAGAAACCCACCATATTATGAATGAAGCAACTCTGGAAAAATGTAAAAAGGGCGTTGTGTTAATCAATACATCCAGAGGTGCACTTGTGGATGCGGAAGCATTGCTTATGGGAATCAAATCACGCAAGGTAGGTGCTGCCTGTCTGGATGTATACGAGGAGGAATCCGATTTATTCTTTGAGGACAATTCGGGTCATATCATGGAAGATGATACCCTTGCCAGACTGATATCCATGCCGAATGTCATCGTTACATCCCACCAGGCATTTTTAACAGAAGAAGCTCTGGAAAACATTGCACAAACAACGGTGAAAAATATTGTAGACTTCAGGGAAACAGGGAAATGTGCGAATGAGATTTGTTAGCATCCTGGTAACTGTCAGTAACTTTCGAGTGCTGACAGTTATTTTTTTTGAATAAAGAAGCCACATATTGATACCTAGTATAACAGCTCCATTATTGCTATTGTTTGCAGGTGAACAGTAATCCGTTATTCTATCGTTTTGAGTTCATTGTATAATCCTTCTAATATGGTATCTAAATCAGTTAATATAATCTTAATTCCCTTACTTGTATATAATCTAATAACCTTTCTAATAATTCCGTTTAGTTCTTTGGCTAGAGATTTGTCGATTGTTACGGGTCTTGTATCATTCTCAATTCGATATTCTGATTCTACATATTTATCAATAACAGGACATGCGTTTTGGATTAAAAATGCTCTTTCTTGTGCATTCACAAATCCAAAACGTATTCCATCAAATTTTCCATTATATCTCTCCATCTTTTCAGTATACAATTTCTTGTATTTATCAATTCTGGAGGAAATAGGTATCATCCAATAAAACCCATCTTGTTCAAAACAATAAAAGCAAGGCCTTCCATGTTTACCGAATTCATCTTCATCTTTATTTCCCATTAATCCACAATGTTGAAATTTTTCATAGTAATCATTGTTAATATAATAAAAGTTTCCAGTAACCATTTTTCCTCCTTTGTATATGAAAAAAAGCCCTGCAAATGCAGGGCAAATATTTGTTTCCCAGCCATTTATTAGCCGCCAAGCTGGGGGGCGAGAAATATTTGTCTCTGTACCTTTTGTTTAGGTCGATATACAGTCCCGACCACAATATTGAGAAATCAATTAGATTTCCTAATTATATTATACACAAAATTGAGAAAAAGAACAGTAGAAAAATAACGTAATTCATGTAAAAAATCATTAAAATTTGCGAAAGATATATCAGGTTTTCTTAAGGAAGTGCTGGGTAGCTTCACAAGGTTATTAATTCACAACGCTTCGCAACTCTCCTTTTAGGAAGCCTTCTATACTTTTTGCGATATCCTCAATCAAACGGCTGCGGGCTTCTAAACTGCCCCAGCCGATATGAGGAGTCATAATCAATTTTGTATTATCTTTGATGTTTCGTAATGGGTTATCCTTTGGAATTGGTTCTACCTCAAATACATCAAGCCCCGCTGCCATAATGAGGTTATCATTTAGGGCTTTTGCAAGGTCAGCATCTACGATAACGGGACCCCTTGCCACGTTGATTAAGACGGCGGTCTTTTTCATTTTTCGGAATTTCTCATAAGTTAGTAAATGATGGGTATACTGGTTTAATGGGCAATGGATGGAAACAACGTCGGAAGAAGATAGTAATTCATCCAGTTCCACTTTTTTGTAAGGAACATCATAGGTATTCCCGGTGGCAGAATAATAAATCACCTCACAGCCAAAGGCGGTGGCGATTTTGGCAACTTCCCTGCCGATATTTCCCATGCCGATGATACCCCATTTCTTACCGGACAATTCATAAAACAAAGGTTCTACTTTCGTAAAGACTCCGCTTTCGGAATACTCTCCATTTTTCACATATTCATTATAGGTATGAAGTTTTTCATATACATAAAGCAACAGGGCGAAGGTGTGCTGTGCCACAATGGGGGTAGAATATCCTACTACATTGGTAACTGGGATTTTGCGTTTTCTGCAATACCGGATGTCAATGTTATTGTACCCGGTAGCAGCTTCACAGATGAGTTTTAAATTCTTCGCTTCTTTTAAGTTTTCTTCGTTTAAGACGGATTTATTTGGAATGATGACATCTGCATCTTTGATGCGTTCTACGATTTCTTCCGTTTGGGTTTTACCGTAAATAATGACTTCACCATATTGTTTTAAGGAATCGAAATTTACGCCGGAGCCCATGGCATCGGCTTCTAACACTACTATTTTCATATCTTTTCGCCTCGTCTTTTTTGTTGATTTTATTTATTATTTTTTTTGCATCACTCGATATATGTTTTGATCGTTTCGCAATTACCCCTAGATAATATCATCCAGAGGGAAGTATTTCAATCCTATTGGATTATTTTTCTTGTAATCCTTAAAATTACATGGTAATCTTTGAGAAGAACAAGTTGATATTCATAAAAAAAAATCGGCACTTGCTGTCAGGTTGTGTAATAGTATGATTTAAGAACGATGTACAGGAGGGGTGGTGCAGAATGAGTAAAATTTTATTAGTTGAGGATGATTTTGCCCTATCCATGGGGATTTCTTATTCTTTAAAAAGTGAGGGATATGAGTTAAGAGAAGCGGGTACTTTGGCGGCAGCCAGGAAGGTTTTTGAGGAAGAAGGCTGGGAGTTAGACCTGATTTTATTAGATGTGATGCTACCGGATGGAACAGGATTTGATTTTTGCGAAGAAATCCGGAAAAAGGGAAGTCAGGTTCCGGTTATCTTTCTAACCGCAGTATCCGATGAAATCAATATCGTGAAAGGCCTTGATATGGGGGCAGATGATTATATTACCAAACCTTTTAGGGTAAAGGAATTAGAAGCCAGAATTAAGGCGAACATACGAAGAAATGAGAAAAATAAAGGAAGTGTAACTTCTTGTTATCAGGTAAAAGATCTATGGATTGACAGTAATCGAAGTCTGGTGAAAAAAGGGGGAGAAGAGATTTTTCTTACTCCAAGTGAATACCGGCTTTTGTTAGAACTGGTGACTCATCCAAACCAGACCATAAGCCGGACGCAGTTAATGGAACGTCTTTGGGATGTAGACCAGGCTTTTGTGGATGATAATACCCTGTCGGTTTACATAAAGAGACTTCGGGAGAAGATAGAGGATGATTCGAAAAATCCGGAAATGATTATTACAGTCAGAGGAATCGGCTATCAGTTGGTATTAAAAGAGTAAAGGGTAGGCGGATATGTGGAATAATAAAGAAGTAAAATATATGACATTGGCGTATCTGGTTGTATTTGCAGCGGTTTTATGGTTTTGTAAATCTCCGGTTACAGCCATAATTTCCTGTGGATTATGCTATGGCGCAAGTTTGTTTTTTGTTTCTAGAATCTTTAAGAAAATAAATAAGGTGAACAAGGTGGCAAATCAGGTGATTACCCATAAAAATGATCCGGATTTTGAACTTTCTTTTTCCTCCTATGAGGAAGGGGATATCGGAATTTTAATGGATAATTTTTCGGAGATGGTGCGGATTTTAAAAGAATCCATTGAAACCCAGCAGAATGAAAAGATTTTCTTAAAGGACTTAATCAATGATATTTTTCATCAGTT
>JAFPAZ010000121.1 GCA_017390645.1 Lachnospiraceae bacterium | reverse complement strand
CTGTTCTACTTCAGCAGATGACAATATTTTTAAAGCTATTTTTCCTTCTTCCTTCGTGTCCACCTTTAAATACAAGGTTTCCCCTACTTCATAATCTTTTACCGCTTCATTGCTTACAGGAATCTCTTCTCCCTGTATCTCAATAGACTTTTGCCCTTTATTTTCACAGACAGTTCCTTCTACCACCTGTCCTTCTTCCATTTTTAGCGTATCCTTAGCCTGTTTTACACCTTCTGCTTCCGTGATACCCATTTTCTCGTATATCCCACTGGTACTTCTATCAAATCCCGGTGTTTGACGAATATTAATAGCCATATGAATCCTCCATTCCCAGAACAATTCTTTGTATTTCTAATCTTTCGTGATTAGTTCGAAATAATCCCGTCCAAATATAGTGTTACCGTTCACAGATGAACAGCAACAATTTAGTCTATACCATTTATCGGCATAAAAATGAATTTTCATAAGGTCATTTTTTATTTTCCACAAAGGAAAACATTTTTGCATAATTTTCCACATAAACTGGCGAATTATTTCCTTAAATATCCCTTTACTTTGATTTTTAATTATAGTAAAATATTAACATAGACTGTGCATAAAGGAAGTTTCCTTCCTGCACTTACTTTTTCTTTCGTTTTTCAAAAGAAAAGATGCCTAATTTGATAAAAACGTCAGTTGCAACGTAACCATATCAAAAAGATATGAAAAAAAAGGAGAGGAGAAAAACTGTAAAACGTGCAACATTATAAAAGCGAACATTACATAGTTCTCTATTTATAAGGTTTTCAGCAGTGTATATGTAGATGAAACAAAGTTTGAAAGAGTTTTTTAACCAGGATTATTTGAATCAAATTGTCTACGGAGATAATGATTATCCACGAGGATTATTGGGACCACACTTAATTGAAGATGGATTGGTTATTTCTGTATATAATTCAGCTGCAAAGTCCATTGACATTCTTACAAAGAACGGAATGGAATTCCCAACTACCATGATAGAAAATACCGGTGTTTTCTATGCCGTATTACCTACTAAGGTAATGGTGGATTATGTTCTTCGCATCACCTACCATGATGGTAATGTATACGAAACAGAAGATCCTAACAGCTTCCCAGTGCAGATTTCTGATGTAGATGCTTATCTTTATGGACAAGGTACTCATTATGAAATTTATGAAAAATTCGGTGC
The DNA here is from genome assembly GCA_017390645.1 of Lachnospiraceae bacterium. The sequence goes on along the minus strand of JAFPAZ010000121.1, from coordinate 361 downwards.
ACACCCTATGACCATTAATGGTGTTGACGGTGTTTTCTTTGCAGTATGGGCACCAAATGCAAGCAGAGTCAGTGTTGTAGGTAACTTTAATTCTTGGGACGGAAGAATCCATCAGATGAGTAAAGTAAATGATATAGGAATGTACGAAATCTTTATTCCTCGTATCGGCGCAGGTGAGCTTTACCGTTTCGAAATTAAAACCAGACAGGGATGGCTTCTTTCTAAAACTGACCCTTATGGAAATTATCAGGAAGTCCGTCCGAACAATGCTTCTATCGTGGCAGATTTAAGTAACTTTAAATGGACCGATAAGACTTGGATGTCAAAGCGTTCTAAGACGAATACATACAGCCAGCCGGTT
>JAFPAZ010000014.1 GCA_017390645.1 Lachnospiraceae bacterium | reverse complement strand
AGTAGTGTAATAAAAAATAACATAACCACTTTGTATTGTTAAGTAGCTATGTTATTTTTTTATCTTTTTGTTTTTTATCTGTTTATTTTTTATCTTTTGAAATTTTTAACTTTTCAATTTTTATTTGCGTGACCGGATGTCACGCTTACGTGGCACTTGTTTATAAGGCTTCGTACTGTTTGATAATATTATTAATATCCTCAAACATAATGCCTTTTGATTTCGTATTTGTTTCCACCTGATTAATAAAATCTTCTACCGCATCATAGGATTCCTTCGCAGAATCAATAAAATCTGCAATATGTACAAGTTCACCATTGGAATTTGACACCATACCTTCTATGGTTTCATTGATAACTTCAATTCTGTCTGTTTCGTTAATTACAGCTGCAAAATCATCATCAATTCTATTTGTGTTTTTTAGATTCGTAACCATCATCTCTTTGCTGGAAGATACAGATACATTCATCTTTGAAATCGATTCATTTACCATTTCTATGCTGGAATTTACCCTGTCTACCAGTTCTTTAATTTCATTGGATAAACTTTGAACTTCAGAAGCAACCACCGCAAAGCCTTTTCCGGCTTCTCCGGCACGAGCTGCTTCAATGCTTGCATTTAGGGAAAGAAGATTCGTTTGTTCCGCTACTTCCTCAATTCCCTGGGCGCACAATCCGATATTTGCCACAGCTTCCTCTAACTCATTAAAGGAACTGTCAAGGTTTTCAAATCGATTCATCATCTCTTTAGAATCCTTTGTAAAATCAGCTACACGATCCTTCGCTAATTGAATAGAACCATGAACACGGGATTGGTATTCACGATATTCATTTACGGTTTCAGAAAGTTTACGAAAATTATTATGAAACTTAGCAATGCTGTCATCAAGGATATCCATATGACCAACAATGGAATCAAATTCTTTTTGAATTTCCTTAATATCCTGCGTCATTTTTAAATCTTCTTCCATAATGGATTTCACTTGTTTTTCCTGATATTTTGCTAATTGTCGTATAGCGACATCATAATTACCACCATTCTTTTCCGACACTGTCATAGCATTTTCTTCCGATACACCGGCATTTTTTTTATGAAATAAACCCATTGGGTCACCCTCTTTTCTTCTTTAATTTTTTAGTAAATTATCATTTTTAATCAAACGCAAAACATGTCATAGTCTGATTTACGTGTTGCGTCTTATAATGTTCTCCACATCCAACTAAACCCACATGAGTTCCTAACTGGTCCATGGTTTTTAAATACTTACCCATATATTTCAAATCTTGGAACATAAGGTAACGTAAGATACAATTAATAGAAAATACACCTTTTAAAGATGGGAGATCATTTTTTATCTGGGCTACCGTATCCTGAATAATGGCTTCGTAATCGCCTAACTGTAAAATGGTAAGTGCATCCATATGATTTGCACGCTTATAACACTCTAAACTTCCATCAGAACAACGATTTTTAATAGAAATAATGTAAATTTCATCTCCGACTAACCGACCGATCGGATTTTTAAAGGTCTGTGTTTCTATGTCACTTTCCTTAATGTTCAAAGCATTCTGATAAGCTAGCGCAGCACTTTGATCATCCAGTGAGATAATCTTTTGTGCTTTCTCATCAATCTTAGTTGCAAGGAATTTTGGCATCGTTTCATCAATATTGTAGATATTTTCTTTATAGGAACGAATGGTTCCCTTAAGATTTTTAATCAAAGCATATACGCAGGCATTTTCATAAACAACGCCATTATAGCTTACTTTGTTATCCCATGCAGTTGCTCCAATCAAAGAAATTCCCTTTTCGTCAAGACAGGAGTTAAATGTAGTTACCATCACACTATCATTACCAGTGGTAAAATCAAGGCAAACTGTATTATTTGCATTTCCCTGTATTTTTTCTACATCATCCATCAGTTTCTGTACTGATAAAATCGGCTTGTTTACATCCAAAATTACATCAGCAATCACCTGGCATCCGGTGAAACCAACCAGAATAATATCCTCCGGATAATCTTTTAACTGATAATATCCCTGTCCACAAACCCCAATATTCGAAACATTTGGAATCGTATCCTTCATTTTTCCAACACACTGTTCAAAAACAGCCGAAGGCGCCATTAAAACCACAAGATTTGCAGATGAAACGTCCTTTAAGGAAGCCTCCAAATTCGTTAAATTACATATTTTGACTGTCTGATTCATAAAATCCTCCTATTCGTCATTTTTCACTACACATTTTTATTATATTTTATCACATATTGTTATTTTTCGTAAACCCAAACATATATTTTTTGTCACATTTTATCAAGTTACCGTCCACAGCGAACAGTAACCAACGACTCATTATGTATTACTTTATTTTCAAAACCTCAATTGAATTACAAAATATAAAAATTATCCTCCAACAGCAGCCAGTTCGCCCGGAATAGCTGCATAATCTGCCAGTAACCTGGTCCCCGCAGTCCAAATTCTTTGATTAAATCAAATTTCTTCTGAAGACTTCTAACATCTTCAAACCAGACTTCATGTAAAATACCGTTGCTCTCATAATTAAAATAAGGAGACTGGGCAAGTTCATCAAACTTTATCTCAGCTCCCTGACTCACCGCAATCTGCACCGCTTCTATGTTTCCAATGGTTTTTGCTTTGGTTGCTCCCCGTTCATAAGGAAGTGGCCAGTCATATCCATAATTCGGAATACCCATACTTATCTTTTCCGGAGGTATTTCCGTAACAGCATACTCTAATACCATTCTAACCATATTTATGGGTGCCACTGCCATGGGTGGCCCATAAGTATATCCCCATTCATAGGTCATAATCAGTACATGATCTGCCGCCTCGCCTAAAGCCCTGTAATCTTTGCCTTCATATAAAAGTCCTTTTTGCTCTGCCGATAATTTCGGTGCCAATGCCACCGACACCTGATACCCCTCCCTATGCATCCTTTCGGTGCATACCCGGACAAATTCCGTAAACAAATCCCTGTCCTCTGCCTTGATAAATTCAAAATCGATGTCAAGCCCTCCATAGGACTTTTCTTTCATGCCAACCACAAGATTTTTCAAGAGTCTGTCCCTACTGGCGGGATTTCTTATAATGGCACTGATAAGATTATTATCAAAATTTCCATTGACTCCAAAGGGGGTAAGAGTAAGAATCGGCAAAGTTTCACTTTCCAAAGCCATATTTACCATCCAGACATCATCTAATATGGGTGGTACCAGTTCCCCCTCAGCAGTAAAACCATAAGAAAAAACGGATAGTTCTGTTAAAAAAGGCAAAGTATTGCCTAAGACCCATCCGTTTATAAAAGGGTATGCATACCCATTACTCCTTATTTCCATAGACTTTTCTCTTTGTCCGTTTGAAATCAATAATGCCTGACCAACGGCCAACTGGTAAGGATAAACCAACTGATTAACATATATCAATGTATTCACCTCAACCTGATATGCTGATGCAATGGCATATACAGTATCGCCCGGCTTTACCACATAGATTTCCATACATTCTCCCAAAGTTTTCGTTTCTATTATTGTATGCTAACCTATTAATTTTTATTGTTTGTCTACAAAGTTTCCTTCCATTCCTCAATGACGCATGTATGGTGTTTCTTATCTTTCCCCTCTGCGTCATAATTAATGCCAACCAAAAGAATCTTATCCTTATATTCTGACAAAGCTCCCTGATATCGCTTTTCCTTGATTTGCTTTATAGCGGTATCTGCTGACTTATTGTACTTAAGTTCCACCACCATTGCCGGTCTCCAGCCTGCATTTGCTCTTGGTTTAAATATAAAGTCTGCATAACCTT
>JAFPAZ010000120.1 GCA_017390645.1 Lachnospiraceae bacterium | reverse complement strand
GCCAGTTCCAATGCCCGTCTCATATATTTTATATCTATTTCTTCTTGTGTCATCCTGTCATTATCCCTCCTATCCCTATAAATGAAAAAATCCCTGAAAACTTCAAGGGTTTAAATCAAGGACTCAAAAAAAAGAAATACAAACAATATTAAACCAAAGTTAACACTGCCTCATCATTTAAGACATTTATTTCCATTCTTTTTTATTTTATCATTTTAATCCTGACACTTCTCTCATCCAGACTTTACTGTCGGCTTTGGAATTTCACCAAATCTACTCAATGGCTCGCGGGCTTTACCGCCGGTTAGGACTCTCACCTTACCCCGAAGTTTATCTCATTATACCTCTAATATACTTCAATTTCAAGATGTTTCCGCCTACAACCATAATTTAGTCGCAATTATGTGTAATTGTTCATAAACTAACAGTAACTCTCCTCCTAAAAGGAACCTTTTCCTCATTTTACCACATTAAAAAAGCTCCGTAATTTCTATATTACGAAGCTCTTTCTTATTCACTCATAATCACATCTTCCAGGATGATAGTAGTTAAATCTTCTTCGTTGCACACCGGCAATGTCACCAAACGATTCGCCTGCTGGTTAATTACTTCATCCAAATAATTTCGTACATCTCTGGCATTACCAAAGTTTTTATCTTTGTTCTGAACCCAGTTCGAAAAATGATTCCCTACATACTGTAATGCATCCTCTGTAACTTTATAATCCAGTTCCGAAGACATTTTTATAAAAATCTTCATTAGATGCTCCTGATCATAGTCATCAAACACAATTTTACGATTAAACCTTGACTGTAAACCAGGATTTGAGGCAGTAAATTCTTTCATTTCTTCTTCATATCCTGCAGCAATAACAATAAAATCATCCCGATAATCTTCCATACACTTATTTAAAGTATCAATGGCTTCCTGGCCGAAATCTCCTTCCTTTTTGCCATTTGTCAAAGAATACGCTTCATCAATAAACAAAATTCCACCCATGGCCTTATCTACCACTTCTTTCACCTTTGCAGCAGTCTGACCCATATATCCTGCAACCAAATCTGCGCGATCCACTTCCACTAACTGCCCCTTAGATAGTATTCCAAGGGAACAATATATCTTAGAAAGAATTCTAGCAACGGTAGTTTTTCCCGTCCCCGGATTGCCCACAAATATCAAATGCTTTGCAATTTGTGGAGTCCTAAGGCCACTTTTTTTTCTCATTTCACAAACTTTTAATAAGTTAATCATATTTTCAACTTCAACTTTTACCGAAGATAAACCAATTAAACCATGTAACTGTTCCAAAAGTTCTTCTAAAGGTTCAATCTGCTCATGCGTAGTTACCGTTCCTGTAAACATATCGTCTTTTGAATTCTGATTTCCTGAGCTTTCATTTGTTCCACTGCCAAGAGGAATGAATTTTTTCTCTAATACATCATTCTTATTCTTCGATTCATCTACATTAATCGGAATAAAACGGTTTAACCCTGGTGAGACATCAGTGTCATTAATTCCAAATTCCAAAAAATGTGTGGTTGAATCAGAAATGGCATAACGCTGTTTTTGAAGACGGTTTATGTTATTTTCCAACATTTTGCAATAACGATCAATATTTTTTAATTCCCGTAAATCAATTTCACCCTTGGTCATAGCCAGCTCTCTACCCATTTTTATGAAGGTTTCATAATACATCCGTGTTGCATCATAATATGTATTATTATAAAGCAAGCCCGGAATTCCTTCTACATCCAAAAAGTACTCCAAAGATTCCGGCGGATGATTTAAAAAAGAATCTGAAAATACAGTCTTATCCGTCACTCCCTGAAACAATGTTTCTGGTGTATAATTATATCCCAGATATTTATTAATATAACGCACTTCTTCCCTGTCCGGCTTTCCATCTGACATGGTAATGTATACCATAAAATGAAATAAATCCTGTCTTAAAAGCTGGTATACACTTGTAGGACCATCATTTGCTAATGTACTGAGCTGAATACTTTTTGCTGTTTTTAAACAATTTTCTAACAAATATCTAGTTTCAGATTTCATGCTCTCACCAGACCTTTCAATCTCAAATTCGCTATACTCATAGGATAAAAGCGGCATTTATCAATTCAGCCTGCTCCCAATCCTTTCCCTTAACATCATTATTGCCTGCATCTAATAGGTTAATACCTCATATCCTGTTTCTGTTACCGCTACAGTGATTTCCCATTGTGCAGAAGGAAGTCTGTCTTTTGTGTATACCGTCCATCCGTCATTCTCATCCACTTCAACATCAGAACTCCCCATATTCACCATAGGTTCAATGGTAAATACCATTCCCGGAACCATCAGCATTTCTGTTCCTTTTGGAGCTACATAATTAACAAAAGGTTCTTCATGAAATTCCAATCCAATTCCGTGTCCGCCAATTTCTACTACCACACTATATCCATTTTCCATTGCATGTTCATTAATGGCAGCCGCAACATCCCCTAAAAATCCCCAAGGTTTCACCTGCTGCAAACCAAGTTCCACACATTCCTTCGTAACCCGAACTAATTTTTTCTTTTCCTCACTTACTTCTCCAATTAAAAACATTCTGGAAGAATCTGAGAAAAAACCTTTATACTCAGTAGATACATCAATATTTACGATATCTCCCGACTTTAATACTACATCTTTGCTCGGAATACCGTGACAAACCACTTCATTAATCGATGTGCAGACACTTTTCGGATATCCCTGATAATCCAACGGTGCTGGTATTCCACCACGTTCTACGGTCATCTGATACACAATATGATTAATTTCCTCTGTGGTCATACCTTCTTTTACCACTTCTTCCAAATAATCCAATACTGCAATATTAATGACACT
>JAFPAZ010000119.1 GCA_017390645.1 Lachnospiraceae bacterium | reverse complement strand
TCGGTAGAGCACTAGACTTTTAATCTAGGTGTCCCGGGTTCGAACCCCGGATGTCTCATACGCGGATGTGGCGGAACTGGCAGACGCGCTAGACTTAGGATCTAGTGGGAGACCGTGGGGGTTCAAGTCCCTTCATCCGCACTGGACGATACTCCAAGGTTTTGATTTCAAGACTTTGGAGTTTTTTCTATATGTTAAATTTTTATAAATGGCAAGGACAGGAAACAAGAAAAATGTTGCTGCTTGCAGGAGAATGCGAACGGAGATAGAACGAAATGGAGCGAATGGAATGGATGAACAAATAAAACAAGATTTATTAAAGGCAGTAACCTTAAGCGAAGCACTTCCGTATATACGTGATTTTAATGGAAAGACGATTATTATTCAGTATGATGGTCAGAAGGTAGATTCAGAGATTGGGTTATCTTTAATTGAAGATATTGCTCTTTTAAAGACCATTGGTATGAGGGTGATTATAATACAGAATAATAATGATAAGGATCTGGTAAAAGAATTAGGAAAATGTGGGGTAATGTCAATCGGAATTAGCGGAAAAGATGGGCATATCATTAGAGTGGAAAAGAAACGTGGAATGATGCGGGTTGGAGAGTCTGCTGTAGATATTAAGGGAGTAGATACGCTTTTGCTTAAAACTTTAATTGAAAAGGAATATGTTCCGGTATTAGAAGCCGTAGGTGTGGATGATGAATTTCAACATTACCCTTTGGATTTGGAAGAAACGGCTTTTGAAATTGCGATGGCGATGCAGGTGGAAAAATTAGTGTTTTTATCAGAAACGGAAGGAATTTATAAAGATCCGGAGATAAGAACAGAGGTTTATTCTCATATTTGTCTAGAGGAATTAAAAAAGAAAAACGAAAAAGGACTGGTAGGGGGAGGGTTTCTTCCAAGGATAAGTAAGTGTATTGAGGCAGTGGAAAATGGAGTAGGAAGGATTCACATTGTAACTGGAAAGAAAAAACACAGTTTGTTATTAGAATTATTTACGGTGTGTGGAATTGGAACTGCTATTATAAATAGTGAAGATGATAAATATGCACATGAATTGGGAAAATAAACCGAGATTATTCAGGATCTTAATCATAGAAAGAGGATGATGTAAGTTTACTTGCGAATCATCAAATATTTAGGAAGAATAAAAAAGTATTGACAGAAAAAAAAAACAGGAGTAAAATGTGAGAAAATTAATAAAAGATAAACCGTTGACGTGGAGATAAAAATGAAAGATGCGCTTACAGAGAGCGAGGGGGGCTGAGAGCCTCGTAGAAATGCAGTTCATTAAATGGACCACTGAGGGCATGGTCAAAGGCTTTAAGCTGAGTATTCCATGACGTAGGGCATACGTAAATTGCCGGAAATATGTTAGTATTTCGCAGAGAGTGTGGGAAAACCATAAATCAAGGTGGCACCGCGGTAATTCTATTGATGAACCGTCCTTGACTATTGTAATAGTATGCAATAGTCAGGGACTTATTTTTTTGCCGGAAACATTTTAGTTTTCCGATGAATAAGGAAAGGAAGTTTATCATTTGAATGTTCCGATGAATAAGGAAAGGAAGTTCATCATTTGAATGTTCCGATGAATAAGGAAAGGAAGTTTATCATTTGGATGTTCCGATGAATAAGGTGAGTAAGTTCATCATTGATAAATGAAGAACTGCTTTGTGGTGGGGCCATTATTTTTTTCCTGGATATTTAACACTCTGCGTGTTTTGCAGAAAGGAGAAGCTTATGATTACATTGGAAGAAGTGAAACAAATAGCCAAAGGGTACGAGGTAGTACCTATAAGTGGAGAAATTCTTGCGGACATACGCACCCCTATGGAGGTATTAAGGATACAAACCAGATTACATCGGTTTTGTATTTGCTCCAAGCAAGAGACAGGTTTCTCCAAAGGATGCCGAAATACTTGCGAATAAGGTGGATATAAGTGTATTAAGGCATTTCGTATTAAGGATGAAAAGGATATTGAAATGGTGAAAAACACCAAATGCAGTTGGCTTTTGTTGGATGCATTTTCTCGTGCCGGGCAAGGGGGCACCGGGGAAACCTTTGACTGGAATCTAATAAAAAAGATGGAAAAACCTTTTTTTCTGGCAGGAGGCATTCACAGTGGAAATGTAAAAAAAGTCATCCAACAGGTTCAGCCCTTTGGAATCGATGCCAGCAGCAGCCTGGAAACGGATGGTAGAAAAGATAAGGAAAAAATAAAAGTTTTTTTGGAAACCATAAGAGAAGCAAAAAATGGTAGCATTTTAATAAAGAATAATGTAGTATTGTAGTTACCTGAGAAAAACAGGCAATTGCGAAACTACCAAAAACATACGTTGAGTGATGAAAAAGAAACAAGGAGAAAATAACGGATGAGTAATATAAAAAAAGCATTTGAAAATAAAAAGGCATTTGTTGGATTTTTAACAGCAGGAGATCCAAGTCTTGAAAAGACGAAAGAATATATTTTAGAAATGGAACGTGCAGGAGCAGATATTGTAGAAATTGGAATTCCTTTTTCGGATCCCATTGCAGAAGGCCCTGTGATTCAGGCAGCTAATGTAAGAGCGTTGCAAGCAGGCTGTACCTTACCTAAGATTTTTGATATGGTGAAGGAACTAAGAAAAGAAACCCAGATTCCGCTAGTTTTCCTTACTTATGCAAATCCTGTATTTCATTATGGTTACGATGCATTTTGTAAAAAGTGTCAGGAAATTGGAATAGATGGATTTATTATTCTGGACATACCATTTGAAGAAAGAGGCGAAATAGAGGGATATGCGAAAAAATATGATTTAGACTTTATCACCTTGATTGCCCCAACCAGTAAGAACCGCATTGCAAATCTGGCGAAAAATTCCAGTGGATATATTTATCTGGTTTCTTCTATGGGTGTAACAGGCATGAGAGATAATTTAAAAACGGATATTTCAGAAGTTGTAAAGGAAATCAGAAAATATACAGATACCCCGGTTGCCGTGGGATTCGGAGTACATACGAGACAGCAGGTGAAAGATTATCAAAAGGAAGCAGATGGGGTTATCGTAGGAAGTGCTATTGTGAAGTTAATAGAAGAACATAAGGATAAGGCGAAAGATGCCATTTATGAATATGTAAATGGTTTGTGCGTGGATAGATAAAAGTGAGCTGTCGCATTAAGGAAAAATGCTTCAGGATATAGATGGTTTTAGACACCCTATGCGATATCTTGAAATTTTTGCTTCCTGCGACAGCTTGATTTTTAGTCGTTTTGGTATATAGAACGATTTTTGCTATTTGGAATTATTCTTCAAATGGGCGGATTCGGTAAGTAAGTTCTCTGTCCTCGCAGATCTTTCTACAGGCTTCGATTTCCTCTTTTGAAATATTGTCCACGACACTTAACACTACTTTATCTACATATTTTTTTGCTTCTACCGCAAAACGTAGTAGTTCATCAAAAGCGGCTTCCCCATACTTGCTGAGGCAGATTCTTTGATATTCTTCTTTCGTTGAGGCATTCAGGCTGATGGATACCACATTAATCAATCCTTGAAAACGAGGAAGAAATTCTTTCCCATAAGCAAGTTCTCCCTGACCATTGGTGTTGATGCGAACTGGAATGTGGGGAGCAATTTCTTTTATATAGGAAGCTACTTCCAACACTGTATCAATACGCAAGGAAGGCTCTCCGAAACCGCAACATACGATTTCTTTCGCATTCTGAATATCAAAATTCTTTAATAAATCAATGATTTCCTCGCTTTCAGGCTCTTTACTTAACCAGAGTGAATTGTGTTCATCCATTTTTTTCGTAGGCCTTAAGCAAAAAGTGCATCGGTTGGTACAGCGGTTCGTGAAATTAATGTATATCTGATTTCTGAAACCATTTTCTTTTAAATCTGACAGGTCTTTTTTAAAATCAAATAAGTTATAAAAATTCCCATCTTTTACAGTATATAGTATCATGTGTAGACCTCCTTTTAACGTAACTGTACAAGGACAGATGTTCATGTCAGTATATTGTTTTGAACGCATTTATCTTTCTTATGTCCACTCATGATTTTACCACGAAAGATTTTGAATTACCATAGGTTTTCTAAGATTAGTCTAGAACAAGGTTTACAAAAGTGAGGAAAAATAGTAAAATGGATGAGATTAAATAAGTCAGAATGCTTTAGGAACGTAACCATCAAAATAGCAAGATATAAAATATACTGTGAATCATCGAAGATAAGGAGTACAGGATTATGGCAAATAAAAAGCGATGTTTACTGGTGATATTAGGCTTTCTTCTCTTATTTTCTTTTACGGCTTGTGGTAAAGAGAATGTATTAGAGGCTTCTAAGGTTACCTGTGTGGAGGACTTAAAAAATGTTACCATTGGTGTTCAACTTGGAACCACCGGAGATATTTACGCTTCCGATTATGAGGAACAGGGATGTAAAATTGAGCGTTTTACCAAGGCAGCGGATGCAGTTTCTGCCTTAAAACTTGGAAAAATTGATTGTATTATACTGGATAATCTTCCGGCAGAGGCATTCGTAGAGTTGAATCAGGATTTATCTATTTTGGAAGAAGAGTTCGTAAATGAAGATTATGCTATCTGTATTTCCAAGGAAAATGGAGCATTAAAAGAGAAAATCAATGCTGCTATTGGGACTTTAAAAGAAAATGGAACCTTGGAGCAAATTCAGATGAACTACATTGGAGACAGTACCAAGGGGCAGTATCCTTACGTTTCTCCTAGTTCTGTTACCAGGGAAAATGGAACTTTAGTGATGGCCACCAATGCGGCTTTTGAGCCATACGAATATATGGAAAATGGCGAAATTGTGGGATTTGATGTGGATATGGCAAGGGCTATCTGCGATATTTTAGGAATGGAATTAAAGATTGAAAATATTGAATTTGATTCCATTATCAATGCGGTTCAGTCAGGAAAGGCAGATGTTGGAATTGCAGGTATGACGGTAACGGCGGACCGTCTGAAAAGCATTGATTTTACGGACCCTTATACCAATGCTACCCAGGTAATCATTGTACGAAATGGAAATGAGGCACAAAAAGCCGGCTTAAAAGAACGTTTATACCATAATTTTATCAAAGATAGCCGTTGGAAATATATTGTAAATGGACTTGGAACTACCTTGCTCATTAGTTTCTTTTCTGTCATCATTGGTATCGTATTAGGATTTTTTATCGCCATCATAAGAAGTACCTGTGATAAGACGGGAAAAGGGAAGTTTATAAACTGGATTTTTAAATTGTATCTTACCATTATCCGGGGAACTCCGGCTATGCTTCAACTATTAATTATTTACTATATTATTTTTGCCTCTGTGGACATTAATAAAATTGTGGTGGCAGTGGTTGCATTTGGTTTGAACTCTTCGGCTTATGTTGCGGAAATTGTCCGTTCCGGAATTATGTCCATTGATGAAGGGCAGTTTGAGGCAGGAAGAAGTTTAGGATTTAGTTATGCAAAGACGATGTGGTATTTTATATTGCCACAAGCATTTCGTAACATATTACCGGCACTGGGCAATGAATTTATCGTTCTTTTAAAAGAAACCTCCATTTCCGGCTATATTGGTATCGTGGACTTAACCAGAGGAGGGGATTATATCAGAAGCCGTACTTATGAAGCCTTTCTTCCTTTGATTGCGGTAGCGGTGATATATTTGATTTTGGTAATGCTATTAAGTACTTTGGTAAGCAGGATGGAACAACGATTGAAAAAGTCCAATAGGTAATTGCAAAACTATCGAAAACATAGATTGAGTGATATAAAAGAAACAAATACATAAGCAGGTGCTTGTTCGGCCGTCGGTACTTAATAAGCGACTTGTCGCGAATTTAGTACCGCTACGAGCCGAACGCAGCGAAAGCGTGCCTGCGTTGTTTTGGTTCTTTTATATCACTTTCATATAGAATAGTATAGTTTTACAATTACCTATAATGAAAAATAAGGAAAGGATAGTACGTAAATACAAATCTTTTAGGTTTTGGATTTGCGTTTCAAAAAATATCTGTATTTTTGTTTTAATGAAAAATACAGATTTTTGAATGAGACTTGGTTTAAATTATGAATGAAGCTATGATTCGAGTTGAAAATCTTAGGAAATCTTTTGGGGATAATGTGGTGTTAGACGGG
>JAFPAZ010000118.1 GCA_017390645.1 Lachnospiraceae bacterium | reverse complement strand
TACGAAAGCCGACTGTGTATCTTTTCTTATATTTTGCTTTTTCTCTTCTGGTTTCGGTCACTGCCACCCTTATTTTTAGGAAAATTTTAACTTATTTTTTTTCTTACGTCAATTGATTTTTTATACAAAACATACTATAATATAGAGTATTAGGGCAGAAAATAAATTCTGCCTATGATACTATTATAATTATAATAATTTACGAGGTATTTCATTATGGAAAAAAAAACAAACAAACTTTTATTTTTAGCTACTACTACCGCTGCAGTCGGTGGTGCCTTGTATGTATTTCGTGATAAGATTAAAGAATCTAAAATTTTAGAAAATTCTGATGAGAATCCACTAAAACCTTACCTTGACAAGGGAATCAACCTAAAAAATAAAGCTTTAGATTTTGCCAAAGAGAAAAAACTTCAGTGGGATGTAAAAAAAGCTGATACAAACGAAATCGTGGATGTAGATGATATTGATACAGATGATTTTTCTGATCAGATTTTTGAAGAAAATCACGACAGGGAATACCGAACCATTCATATTACCTCTCCAGAAGAACAAGAAACAGAGGAATCTACAGTCGTAACAGAACAAAGCGAATCTGCTAATATATCCCTGACTGAAGACATCCCGGAAGTGACTCCTTCTTCCGAAGAAACAACAGAATAATAGAACTAGAAATAAATTCAATAAGGCTGTTACGCATATATAGAATAAGCTAAACCTTAATGGTACGCTTAATAGCCAGTAAATCACCACACTCGTGGGGATTTACCGGCTATTTCCATTCACCGCAACAGCCTCTTTTTTCTAACATCCTTTATTATGATTTTAGCATCATTTTCAATTCTTCGACACTAAAACTATATTTTTCATTACAAAAATGGCAGTTTACCTCGATTGGCTCACCTTCTTCTATCATTTCCGTTAAGTCTTTTCGTCCAATGCTCATAACAGCTTTAGCCACTCTTTCTTTACTACAATTACACTCAAATTTTGTATCTACCTTGTCCCATATTGTAACACCAAAATCCCCCAACAACCGGTTGATCATATCTTCCGGTGTCATTCCCTGATCCATTAATGACGTAATAGAGGTAAATTCTTTTAGTTTTTCTTCCAAAGCGGAAATCACTTCTTCACTTGCAAAAGGCATTAACTGAATAATAAAACCGCCCGCCTGTCTTACTGTATTATCCTTATTCATCAATACACCTAAAGCCACAGAAGTTGGAATCTGCTCCGACGTAGCAAAATAATAGGTTAAATCTTCGGCAATTTCACCTGAAACCAAATGAGTTTGCCCTACATAAGGTTCTTTCAGTCCAATATCCTTAATCACACTTAACACACCTAAATCCAACGCTCTTCCTACATCAAGCTTTCCCTTTGCACTCGGAGGAAGCATTACTTCCGGATTAAAAACATATCCCTTTACATTTGCTTTAGAATCTGCTGTCACCACTAAACCTTCTATTGGGCCACTACATTTAATTTGTAATGTAATCACATCAGAATCATTTTTACACATACTTCCCATCATAGCTCCCGCTGTCAGCAACCTTCCCAATGCCGCCGTTGCCACAGGACTTGTATTATGAAGTTGTCTGGCTTTTTCAACCAATTCTTTTGATGTTGTTGCAAAAAAACGTACCTGCCCTTCAGCAGCTGTTCCTCTAATAATATAATCCATTTTCTTCTCCTTTTTCTGATAAATCCTTTTATTTCCTACATATCAATGTTTTTGCCTTTTTCTCTTACAATAAAATGCAGTCTTTGGGAATCTTTTTTAGGCTCTTCTTTCGTAAAAGCATCATATATAGCAATTAATTCCATCCCCGCCTCTTTTATGGCATTCCTAATCTCTTCTACTGTATACGCGCGTTGATAGTGTGTTTCCTGCAGCTTTCGATACAATCCATTTTCTTCCTTTACAAAAAGTTTCAAATCATACTCATTCATTTTTTCATCTTCATAATAATAATTGTCCCAAATGAAACTTATTTCTTCCCGATCTTCCGCAATTGTACTATCTGATAAAATTTCTCTGTACTTATATTCAGTATTCACATCAAAAATAAAAATTCCTTCCGGATCAAGATAATTATTCACCAGCCGGAACACCTGAACCAAATCCTCATATTCCAGAATGTAATTTAAACTGTCGCAATTAGCAGTAACTGCACATACAGTTCCGTACAATTCAAACTCTCTCATATCCTGAAGCAGATACAAAATACTCTGATCACCTCCGGATGATTCTCTTGCAATATCAAGCATTTCAAAGGAATTGTCTATCCCTATCATATCAAATCCATATTCAGACAGTCTCCTGGTCATTTTACCCGTACCGCAGCCCAAATCCAAAAGAATTCCTTCCTTAATTCCAAACTCTTTCATTCTCTCCACAAGATAAGAAGTCCAACGTTCATAATTCACATTATCCATAAAATCATCATATACTTTTGCAAAACCAGTATAGGCTTCCATGAAAAAACTCCCTTCAAAAAGAAGCAATATAGAAAACCCGAATTCCTTCATGGCGCTACAATCAAAAACAGGAAATTCGAAACATATTGCCAAATAAGTATTTAAAAAAAGAAAAAGCGTTGATAAATCAACACCTTTCCTTAGAGTAGCGAGAGGGGGATTCGAACCCTCGACACCACGGGTATGAACCGTGTGCTCTAGCCAACTGAGCTATCTCGCCATATTCATTTTCTAAATGGGACCTACAGGGCTCGAACCTGTGACCCTCTGCTTGTAAGGCAGATGCTCTCCCAGCTGAGCTAAGATCCCATATCCTTAACACATTTATGAGTATATACTGTTTCCAGATAAATGTCAAGGTTTTTTTTGAATTTTTTTGTTTTTTTTAATTGAATCTATTTTTTTAACAATTGTAACGATTTCATGTAGTTCTCATCTTCTACCGGCTGTACTACCAATTTCTCCTACTTAACTTCACTTTAACATTCTATATATTACGTATACAATCCCCGCTACCAATGCAACAGGAAGTAATATTGTAAATGCAAGATATGCAACTCCAAAAGTAATACAAATCAAAAGAACCACGATAAAAATCGCAATCAAGGCAAAAATCAGTTTCCCATACCAGGAATTCAAACGAAATCTCTTATAATTAAATTCTATTCTTCCATCTTCCATCTGTGTTGCCCGAAATCCTTTTCCAAGGTCAAATTCCGCTCTTGCAGATTTGTTTTCATAGTTTTGTTCCTGTCGTCCGGATTCTTTTGATTTATTTTCCCTGGCCTGCAAAATAGATTTCGCAATCAATCTGGGATTACCTAAAGATTCAACTACTTCTTCCTCCGATAAGCCTTCCCTCATTTTCGCTTCAATATAATCAGAATAATACTTTATTGTTTCCTGATATTCTTTCGAATCCACTTCTCCTTTTAACGCTTCATTTAACCCTTCTAAAAATTCTACTCTGTTCATGTGTATATTCCCTTCCTTATCTTCCCTTTATTTCTACCCAGATAACTCCATCAGGACCTGCTTTTTCAACCTGCCATGCAATCTCGCGCACATTATCTTGATTTGCAATGTTTTGTAATGATATATTTTCCCCCATATTTTCTATCCGAAACTGCATTTCAATATTTTTCTTTTCACTTAACAATGTATCAATCTTCCCTTTCAATCCGGAAACATCTTTACAAACTAAATCATTATAATAAAAATAATTATACTTTTTGGCAGTACATTCCGGAAAACATTCTTCGTTCCAGATGTGATTTACCCTCAAATAATCAGAAGTTACATTAAAATATGCATAATACTTTCTTCCTGACACATCCGGTATCGGATCATCCCATGTAACATCTACCATATACCACTCGCCATCCAGCTTTACACAATTCCACGCATGACTTTCCCCCCCGGCATCACCATATATCATCTGGGTTTCTAAACCTGCACAACTACAAAGGAGCATAAACGCCTGCGCATAACCGTTACATACTGCTTTTCCTTTTAGTAATGCCCCATAGACATTATAGGAATCATCCGTATTTTCCTCTAAAAAACCATACGTACAATGTGTTAAGATATATTCATAAATCGCAAGTTCTTTTTCATAATCTGTCATACCAGGCCGCAAACATTCTGCCAACGCAATCCGTACTTTAAGTACCAATTCCTCTGCACCACTTATATTTCCCGGAATAGGTTCACCATAAACATAATTACGATAAACGTAATAATTATCTGACAATTCCAATTCTAACTGAAGATTTCTCTTAACCGTCGATTTATGACTGGTGACTCCATAGGTTACAACATCCCCCCAGAATCCTCCCAAATAAGAATTTATTTCTTCAATTTCCTCATCAGTAATGTCTTTGATGACTACGTTCACTTCTTCTTCTCCGTCCTGCAGTCTTGCATTTACTTCCTTCGCCAGCTCTTCCATAGAATCAATGGTCTCTTCCATAAAAACAAATCTTATCTTTCCATCTTCAATACTCAAGTGAACAAAATGGTACTGCCGATTCACAAAATAAAACAAAACCGAAAACGCTAAAATCCATGTTAAAATTTGTAGTCGTTTTTTTCCTTCCTGCATTCTTCGATTTGCACCTCATATATCTTTTTATTATTCAGTCTTTTCTGTTTTTTCAAGAATGGCAAGTATCTCACCCATATACATTCTGTGATAATCTTTTTGCGGATACCACTTCTCATCTGCTTCTTTATCAATAAATAATTCCGGTTTTATTTCTCCTTCACACATTTTCCTACAAATAAATACTAATTTTGCTTCTTCAAAATATGGAGTACCTTCATAAAAGCAGGTTGATAACTTTGCATTCTTTATTTTATCTTCATCTTTTCCTGATACTTTTCCACAATAAGCAAGTATTTTCTTATATTCTTCGCTAAAAAAAGAAACTGAAAATGTATCATTCGTATCAATAAATCGTTTGGTATATCTTTGTGGCCGAATGTATGTAGTAATTACATTCTTGCCCCAAAACACTCCCATTCCACCCCAACTGGCTGTCATGGTATTTGCTTTCTCTTCAGTGCCTGCAGTAATAAGCATCCATTCCTTTCCTATCAATTGAAAGGGATTTACCTGCATTTCCTCTATTTTTCTTTCTTGGAATTTCATATTTTTTCCTTTCCACTTCTTTTTTCTTCATCCTCTAAATGCTATTCCGGAATTTTCAAATATAGAACCCGAACCGCCACCGGATAGATCATTTCTTATCCCAAAACCCGGTTCAATCGATAAAATAAATCATTCATCATAATCGGTTTTGAAATATGGTCATTCATTCCTGAACTAAATACCTTCGCCACATCTTCCTGCAATACATTTGCTGTCATAGCAAATATCGGAACAGTAAGTGCATCTTCCCTATTCATGGAACGAATCTGTTTTGCAGCCTCTGTTCCACTTAAAATTGGCATCTTAATATCCATCAATATTACATTGTATTCATTCTCTCGGGACAACCGGAACTTCGAAACTGCCTCTTCACCGTTTCTGGCAATATCATAAACAATTCCTGTCTGATTTAAAAAAGCACTAACAATATTTATATTTATCTCATTATCCTCAACCACCAATGCTTTTTTCCCCGAAAAATCATATTGCTGATGAACATTTTGTTCCACAGATACTTCACCATCACAAATAAGTTGCGGTATGGTGACTGTAATCTTAGTTCCTCTGTCTAATTTACTAGAAACCTGTATATTACCACCTAACAAAGATACAATACTCTTTGTCAATGCCAGTCCTAATCCCACGCCCATAATCTCCGGCAAATTAGAATTTCTTTCCTGTTGATATAAATGGTACATCTGGGTTTTTTGGAATTCTTCACTCATCCCAATTCCATTATCTTCCACGATATATGTAATATATGCCTTATTATCCCTAACTTCTTTTTCTTCTACAGAAAGTTTTACATAACCTCCCACACGATTAAACTTCACTGCATTTGCAATCAAATGTTTTAGTATCTGAATGATTTTATCCTGATCAAAAAGATAAATATAATGTTGCAATTTAATTTCTTCCAGAATAAATTCTAATCCTCTTTCCCTGCTCTTCTCCTTCATCTCATGTTCTAACATAAGAAGCATATCTTTTAAATTAAATTTCTGTGCCTGTAACTGCACCTTATCTTCTTCCATCATAGAGAACTCAAAAGCATGATTTATCAAATCACTTAAGGCATTGGCAGACTGTTCGATATTATATAAATTCTCTTTTATTTCTTCTGATGGCTCTACCATTCTTGACAATTGGGTCAAACCACTGATTACATTTAATCTCGTACGCATTTCATGAGAGATTCTTGATAAAAAGTCCATCTTTTCAAGATTACCGAATTCTGCTTTTTGCAGGGACTCTTTCAAATTATCCTGCATATCCTTTTCATCCTGAATGTTCCTCTTTAAAAGCAATACCACATTTTCATAATCATCAGAAACTCTCTTTAAAATATACTGTGTCCAGCAATATCTTCCATCAAATTTTTTCAAGCGGTATTCTCTTACTAACTGCTGACTTTTCTTTAGTTCCTCCTGTATCACGGAAGGTTCCATTTCCGCAGCAAACCTTTCTTGTTCTTCATAATTAATATAATCTAACTCTCTCAGGTAATACTGGCTGATATGCATATAATCATTCTGATTATAAATATATTCAGAACTTTCCGAATACTTCTTCATGTAACCATCTTCAAAGTTTATCTCCCATATACTTGAAAAAGCCATGCTTGCTGCAGTTAAAAACTTCTCGTTTTCCTGAATAATTTCATCATATTCATTTTTTTGTAATATAATTTCATTTTCTCTTATCTGCATTAGCACACCACCTTCTTTATCTATACTCACTATTAGAACTATTATATCAGAAATGCCCTTCCTTTTCAATCATTCTATAAAAAAAAGCCCCCTTTTCCACCAATAGTTCTATCGTCCACACGTGTTCAGCAACTCCATAGTTACTATTTCTGCCTGAACTTCAACCTTAATTTTACTTAAAATAAATGCAAAAAGAACGATTAGCATTCCTTTATCACTAATCGTTCTCTTTTTTATGCACGGTTCATAAATTCCAGATATTCCACTTCCGGCAAAGGCTTAGAAAAATAAAATCCCTGAATATATGCAATCTGTAAATTCTTCATGGTTTCGAACTGTTTTTCAGTTTCAATTCCCTCCGAAACAATTTCTAATTTCATTCCCTGAATCATATGCATTGCTGCATCCATAACATACTTTGCTTTCTTATTTTCAAAGTAAGCACGTATCATATCTTTGTCAAATTTCACAATATCTACAGGCATGTCCACAATATAATTCAAATTAGACTGTCCGGTTCCAAAATCATCCAGCGAAAAAACAACGCCATAATTCATTAATATCTTCATATTTTCTAACATCGTCATTTTCGCACTCAATGATGCTGACTCGGTAATTTCAAGATTGATAAACCGAGGATTTACACTATGCCTTTCCATAATATCAATATAACTTGACGCCAAACCTTCAAAAGCACACTGAACCACAGATAGATTCACTTCAATATATTGGATTCCATATTGTTCTATTCGATTTTCCTTGATAAATCTGCAAACTTTATCAAAAACTATTTCTCCTAGTCGTAAAATCATTCCATTCTTTTCAGCAACCGGAATAAAAGCACCCGGCGGAACCAAATTACCCTTTTCATCCCTGATTCGACACAAAGCCTCGGCAGAAGTAAATCTCTGCTCTTTTGTAGAATAGATCGGCTGATAGAAAACTTCTACCCTGTCATTTTCCATAGCGCTAAAAATCATATTCTCAATTTCTTTTTCACAAAACATCTTCTCAACCATCTTCTGGCTCACTTTTAAAAGACGATTATTATCTAATTCCGTACTGTTCTCTCTGGTGTAACGAAGCAGATAGAATAAATCCCCCACCTGTTTCACTACATTTGCATTCGGTACATGAATATAATAGCAATTCGGAACTCGTTCCTTTTCTATAAAATCTGACTCTTCCACTAAATTGCCATATCCAAATCCTTTTGAAAATCTTTCCACAATCTGAAGAACACCTTCCTCAGCCCACTTAGTGTCTTTAAAAATCAGAATAAGTTCATCTTCTACATTTTTAAATACAACTGCCTTAGGTATACTTTGAAGATATCTTAAAATTTCTGTCCTCATCATTAAATCAGCCTTGGTAACAGTGTTATTTCCCGGCGTATGTTCAAAAGAAATGGATAATACACTAAAATCCCGCTTTTCTCCATATAGCTGTCTGACATAATGAAGCATCACATTCTGATTATATAAACCAGTATTTCTGTCGATATTAGCCATAGGATTCTCAAGCATCAGATACACAATCATCATTCCGATGGCTGCGGTAAATCCAACCAATAACACCTTATTTTCCAAAAGTATCTGAAGCACTGCTGCCATGGTCCATAAAACAATCCAAAGCCACATTGCCTTCTTTCTGACGGGGTTAATTTTTTTTCTTTCTTTTATAAGCTGATAAAATATCGAAAGCATTAAAACCACAGCACAAAAATATGTAACATAAATACTAATTCCATATGTATGAACATCCCTTTGGGCAATATTCCTATAAATACCAATCGGTGTTGCTAAAATCGCAACAGCTGAAAACAAGGTAAAGATACCATAACCCCGTGCAAGTTTTTTATACCTTGCCACATCATAACAAATGTCCGCACAAACATAAACCAACGCAAAATACACTACCACAACAAGTGAAACCGGATATATTTTACAAATTAGTTTCACAAAAATCATCAGCAAGGAATCCATATATGTAATACACACAATAGAGACAACATCCAATAATAAAGAAATCAAAACACCGTTAAAACATCTTGAAAAAGCAATTTCCGTACGTAAATTTAATCTTTTTTGCCCATGATAGAAAAACAGTAGTATTGACAAAATTACAATTCCGCAAATCTGCAACTGAATATTCATACGTGCCTCCTTTCTTTTTTTCACATTCTCAAAGATATTATCATTATACTACGAAATTCAAAGACTTTCCATATTTTTTTGATTTTTGACGAATTTTTATGAATTTTTCGTAGTATTTTTCCTTATCAATCCGGCACATATGAAATTTCATTACTACTTATACAGATTTTTCGTTATATTATCGAATATTTTTTCGATATTTACTAACAAAACATCTATCACATATCCTATTTTTTATCTATATCATTTCATGAAACAATGTCCACTATCATTTCCGAACCAATTCCGGCAACACAAAGCTCATTTTCACTTGTCTCAAGAAAAGCATATTCACATCGTTCACCATTTTTCTGACAATAAACCTGACATTTTCTTCCTGTATTTTTTAATTTACAATCGGCTCCTTCTTTTATATGAACCATACAATTTGCCCGCCATTGATTTATCTCCAATCTACCATGTATTTCATCTATGGTAATTTCATAATCTGATTTTGAAGTAAATTCAAAGCTTCCACTACATTCTGTAATAAAAACCTGTTCTGCCACACCGTCATATTCCAGACGTTTTAAAGCAAGTCCGGTCATATAAACCATTTTAGCATCTGCAGCCAATTCACAATGCTCTGTATATCCTTCCGGCAAGGAAATGGTAACAGAAACAGCTTCTCCAATTTCGTACTTACTTAATCCCTTTTGTTTAATACAATCCACATCCAGTTTATTTTTATGTTCGTCCAGTTTTACCTTTATAACATGATGTAAATCTTCCATGGTTTCCGATTCCAGTTTCACATGAAGTTTTTCATCTTTCCCTCCACAAATCACAATGGTTTGGGCAGCTCCAAAATGAATGTCAAAATGTTTAGAACAATCGATATCATAAACCGTCTCACTAGTATATACCTCCTTCTTTTTCTGATATTGCGGTATAGCCTGAGACACCAGTTCATCCAGGGTTGTTTTAAAAATTTCTGCCAGTATGATCATATTTTCCATATCCGGTAGCGCCCGTCCTGTTTCCCATTTGGTAATGGCCTGTCTTGACACTCCTATTTTATCTGCCAATTGTTCCTGGGATAATCCTTCATTTTTTCTAATTTCCTTTAATTTTGCTCCGAAATCCATATTTCATTTCCTCCACATATATTTTCGTAATATTATCTGTTTTCATTTACCGGAAACTTCTATACATCTTTTATCAATGAATATGCTGATATCTTCTTCACAGGCAATGCCAAGCATATACAAAGAACAAAACTAATTACTGTCTGTATCAAAGCAAACAAAATTAAAACCCCGAAAGATACTTCGCAATAATTTTTCATGGCCCCTACCATGGAAAATATCAAATTATTAATGTGTGGCATATATATACAGCCAAGTACTGCAGACACCACCGAAGAACCGCCTATTACAGGAAGGAAACTTCCTGCCATCTGAAATATCAGCTGTCTGCTGGAATATCCCATTGCCTTATAAATTCCTAATTCCTGCCTGTTCTTTATCATCATGGATTTAATAATTACATATAAAATCAGGAAAATAATCAAAGTTGTAAGAACAAGTACTGCTGTTACTGCTATTTTTACAATACCAGAATACATATCCGAAGTAGTTTTCATCATTTTCACATTATTGATTGTTTGCAAAATTTCCGTACCATGATGATTTTCGAGTTCTTCTATCAACTCTTCTACATTTACTCCTTCTTCCAAATACAAATAAAGAGATTGGAAAGTTGCATCATTTTTTATCCTTAAGTACCCTTCTTCTGTCAATTCACAAACATTACCGGAATTGTTTACACTTTGAACAAAACCGACAATTTCATAAGTTACTTTACCATTATCAGAAGAAATCTCTATCTTGTCCCCTAACTGATATTCTTCCTGAAAAGCACTTCCCATGGCGATTTCCAATTCAGTCTCCGGATTTCTTCCCTCATAACACAAATCATTCTTTACCTTTGAAAAATCCTCACAGACAAAAACTGTTGTACTATCATTTTCCATTTTGATATTTTCTATCCCATAAGAAAGTACCTGACGAACCTTTGAATTTTCCAATAATGTATTTTTCAGAGCATTTTTATTATCCATACTAACCTGCAACATTACATCCGGTGTTTCTTCTGATAATGTCTTAAGAAAATTCTCCGGTTTCATGACAATATTATAAAACAATGTACCGGCAAAAGCAATTAGTCCCATCATTGCAAAGGAAACCACGAACAACAGTATATTCTGCCTTGCCTGACCACATACTCTCTTTAAAATCAGAAGAATTTGTATGTTTCCATTGGTTTTATCCATAGGGAAATGATTTTTCGTGGAATGTGTTCCGTTTTCTCCTCCCCTGATAGCAAGAATTGGCTGCAATTTTTTTATTTTCCCTGCTGCTGACCAGGTAGTTAGAAATACAATGCCAAGTAATAAAATTGCAGTTATAAACCCTGCTAATATATCAAAGGAAACCGTAAATCCAAATCCCGACTGCATGGTTAGCATCTGTACCATTGCACCAATCACAGTATATGATAACAGAATTCC
>JAFPAZ010000013.1 GCA_017390645.1 Lachnospiraceae bacterium | reverse complement strand
ATAAGGAGGAAAAAAGAGATGATTAAAATGTTCAGAAAATGGAAAAAGGTAGTGGCGATGGCGTTAACTGCCGGAGTGCTTTTAAGTACTGCTGCCACACCGGTATCTGCAGCAACTGCCGGATGGAGAAAGGATTCTACCGGTTGGTGGTATCAGTATGCCAATGGTTCCTATGCTGCTAATAAATGGGAAAAAATCAACGGTGCATGGTATTATTTTGATGGCAGGGGATATATGTTGGAAAATTCCTGGAAAAAAGATACAGATGGAAAGTGGTACTATTTAGGTGCTAGCGGTGCAATGCAAACAAATGCATGGATTAAAGAATATGATACAAATTATGAGAATTCTTATATCTGGGACTGGAATCATGCCAGGGATTGTTATGACTGGTATTATGTAGGTGCGGATGGAGTGATGAAAACCAATACATGGGTACAGGATAAGGCTGGGTTATGGTATTATCTTACGGCCGACGGATCCATGAAAGAGGGAGGATTTATACAATACGCAGGTAAAGAATATTATGTAGATGATAATGGTGTAATGCAAACCGGCGTAATTGAGGATGATTTCAATATTTATTATTTTGGGGAAGATGGTGCCAAGCAAACCGGATATGTGAATATCAATGGTACGGAGTATTATTTTAGTGAATATGGTTATATAGGAACTGCCAAGCTTGTAAGTGAAAACAAACGCTTTGAGGAAGGGATACCTTATCTTGGAATAGGGTACTCCGATGGTGATGGTACGTGCAGACTTCATTTGAAATGTCAAAAGGGTGATTGTAACGAAGGCAAATTAATCGATTTTGTAGTGCCTGATGGAGAATATTTTTCAGTAAAACAAATTTTTTATGACTATGCATGTACCTTAAGTATTTATGGTGAAAGAGAAGCGCATGTTTTTTATCGAGAGGGAAATTATTTGGATGCGTACAATTATTGTTTAAATAAATGGGATGTAAGTTCCAAAGGTACAATTTCCACTTCTATTGGAACGATGGAGTATGTTGTGGATGACTCTGGTGACTGGACCTATATAGCTGGATTTGTACAGGTAGATTCTAAACATTATGTCCGTTTGCTATATAGTAATTGTGAAAATTTGAGCGAAAAAGAACTCATTTCTGACTTATCTAAAGTTGCACAATGGTTAAAACCGGCTCAATAAAAAAGAAATCCTTGATATGAAGGTAAAATTAAGAAGGTACTTACAGTGAATGAAGAAAATCTATAGAACTCAATCAGTACTGTACTAATTTATTTAATATATTGTCCTTGACTATTGTAGTAAGAACGCAATGGTCAAGGACAATTTTTTTATAAAAGTCTAATTAATTTCTTTTTGTAAATCTGATGTATTTATCTGCAAAAAAGGCTTTTTGATTTCGGCACTTTTCATCAGGGTTTAAGATGGGGAGTAAACAGTAATAAAAGTAAAAGCTAATTATAAAGAGCTAATTATAAAGATTGTATTTTCTGGTTGTATTAGAAAAGTGAATATGGTAAAATATTCTATGGGAAATCGGAGTTTGTAAACAAGCTGTGATTATTTTTATGCCTATAAAAGGGCTGACAGAGTTGTGGCTTTTATATTGACTCTGATTTGTAAAAAAATAATTTATCATTTACAAAAGGAGGAGAATGAAGTGGTAAAAATGTTAAAAAGAACAAAAAAAGCGTTGGCAGTAGCTTTGACAGCTGGAATGATTGCTGGTGCGGTTTCTACTCCCGTTGCGGCAGCAACTGCAGGATGGAAAAAGGACAACGTAGGCTGGTGGTATCAGTATTCAAATGGTTCTTATGCTGCTAATAAGTGGGAAAAGATCAATGGAGTATGGTACTATTTTAATGAAAAGGGCTACATGCTGGAAAACGAATGGGCAAAGGATTCATCAGGAAAATGGTATTACCTTGGATCCGGTGGAGCCATGAAGACCAATGACTGGGCAAAGGATAAAAAAGGCGTTTGGTATTATGTAGGAGCCGATGGAGCCATGAAAACCAATTCTTGGGAAAAAGATTCATCCGGCAAATGGTATTATGTGGGT
>JAFPAZ010000117.1 GCA_017390645.1 Lachnospiraceae bacterium | reverse complement strand
TTTTTTCTAATGAAGTCCGGCACTTTGCCTGCAAAACTTTTATTCAATACAATCGCATTTTTTTCGTTCTACCCAGTCAGATGAAACTTCGTCTTTTCTTCATTAAGGTCTTTTTCCATTGTAGATGTGATTTTTGCGATTGTCAGATATATTCCTAATATATGCAAAAAAGAACAAAGTGTGCTGTTACACACCTTGTTCTTTCGAATGATTCTTTATAAGCGGTCTGATTATTCAGCCTTTCCTACAGAACCGAATAATTCCATCTTTTCTTTTACAGTAGCCTTGATTGCTTCAAAACCAGGAGCTAATAACTTACGTGGGTCAAATCCCTTACCAGACTGATCCTTACCAGCTTCGATGTACTCACGAGTAGCTGCTGCGAAAGATAACTGACATTCTGTATTTACGTTGATCTTAGCTACACCTAAAGAAATTGCTTTCTTAATCATATCAGAAGGAATACCAGTACCTCCGTGTAATACTAATGGCATTTCTCCAGTCTTTTGCTGAATTGCATCTAAAGTTTCAAAGCTTAATCCAGCCCAGTTTTCTGGGTATTTACCATGGATGTTACCGATACCTGCTGCAAGCATAGTAATTCCTAAATCAGCAATTGATTTACATTCATCTGGATCAGCACATTCACCAGCACCAACAACACCGTCTTCTTCTCCACCGATAGAACCAACTTCAGCTTCTAATGAAAGACCTTTTTCTTCACAAATCTTAACTAATTCTGTAGTCTTAGCAATGTTTTCTTCGATTGGATAGTGAGAACCATCGAACATAACAGAAGAAAATCCAGCTTCGATACAAGCCTTAGCTCCTTCGTAGCTACCGTGGTCTAAGTGTAATGCAACTGGTACAGTGATGTTTAATTCTTCTAACATACCGTTTACCATACCAACAATGGTCTTATAACCACACATATACTTTCCGGCACCTTCAGAAACACCTAAGATAACAGGGGATTTTAATTCCTGTGCAGTTAATAAAATAGCCTTAGTCCATTCTAAGTTATTAATGTTGAACTGGCCAACTGCATACTTTCCTGCTTTTGCTTTTGTTAACATTTCTTTTGCTGAAACTAACATTCGTAAATTCCTCCATTTATATTTCATTTTTGGTAACAACATTATCGTTTTTATTATAACCTATTTAATATTAAAAAGAAAGTATAAATTTTATTTTTAAAAGGGTTTTAAAAGCTCAAAACGCGTCTTTGTTTCGGTTTAGGCAGCAATGTAGTCCTTAATGATTCCATCACCCCTCCTGTTCCCCCTTCAAATAACATATCATTCCCGGGCCTAAGTTTTCTGTGGGTCTTGCAATAAAACCATGCTTTTCATAAAAACTTTCTCTTCCCTTTGCACACATCAAATCCAGCATCATCTGGGTGCCTGGTTCTATGAGACTTTGTGCATACCCTTTCATATATTCTAAAAGCATGGAACCAATTCCCTGTCCTTGTACCTCCGGAATGATAATCAAATCCTGTACATAACAAATGACTGCACCGTCTCCTACCATTCTTGCCATTCCAACAGGCTGTTCCTCCTGGAAAGCACAGATTGTAATCAGACTGTTTTCTAATGCTTTTCTTGCCTGTTCCTCTGATAGTTTTTTCCAATTCACTTTTTCCCGGAGTGATAAATAAGTTTGAACATCTAACTGGTTTTCCTTAATCTGAATCATATCAACCTCCATCCTTTCTTCACGGCGGTTCACGACATCCGCTTTCTTTTAAGGATTCGCGACTTGTCTTTGAAACCACGGCTTTATTGCTCTAAAAATGCCTTTTTCACTTCCTTGGTGAAACCTCTTCCAAGAGATACTACCATACCATTCTTTAGTGTTGCCTCTTTATAAGTCACCTTACTAATTTCAGAAATTTTAAGAATGAAACTCTGACTGGCTCTGATAAATCCTTCTCCAACCTTTTCTACCAAATCCGTAATGGTATCATACACCCGGTATTCTTCTTTTTTGGTTACAATGACACATTGTGTCTGTACTCTTTCAATGTAAATAATCTCATCCACAGGGATTCGTTTCTTTAAATTACTTACTGTAATTACTAATTCTCTTTGTTTTTCCCTTGATTTGATTTCCCTTACTTTCGCTACTGCTTTTAACAAAGTACGTTCCAATTTGTCTTTATCTACCGGTTTCATGACATAACCAATGGCATCCACATCAAAGGCTTCCACTGCAAATTCACTATGTCCGGTAATAAAAAATACCACAATATCCTCATTGACCGCTTTTAAATTCTTGGCAACCTCCATTCCATCCATACCGATCATATCCACATCTAAAATCGCTATGTCTAAAGGCTCCTTCTTTATGTATTCCACAATATCTTTTCCTGCCATGAAATTAATTAATTCCAAGGTAAATTCTTCGTATTCTTCATCGATTTCTTTCATATAATGGTTGTTTATTTTCAGCATGCGTTTTTCATCATCACAAAGTCCCACTCTATAGCTTTCCATTCAAATCTATCCTCCTGCTATTTATTAAACCGGATCTTAACGGTAAATACATTATTTTCAAAAGAAATCTTTATCTCTCCCTGGTATTTTTCCACAATCTGCTTCATGCTCTTGATTCCCATACCATGACTGTCTTCATCTTCTTTGCTGGTAACAAATTCTTCCCCTTTTTTCTTAGGGGGTTCTTGATAGGAATTTTCGCAAACCACAAGAAAATGATCATTTTTTTCTTCCACCGTAAGGTCTATCCACTTCTTCTGCGCTTTTTGTGCCGCTTCCATGGCATTATCTAATAGGTTTCCAAACAAAGTTGAAATATCCATATCTGACAATTTTAACTCTTTTAGCGCTAACTTGCTGTCAAATTTTATTCCCATTTCCTTCGCCCGCATCTTCTTGGTACTTATCAAAGAAGCCAGGGTGGTACTTTCTGTTACCACCACATCATTGGCCCGGTCGATTTTTTGATACATCTCTTCTATATATTCCCTTAACTCCTCTTCCTGTCCGGTATCCAGAAGAAGTTTTAACACTGCAACATGATTATTCATGTCATGTCTTAAAATTCGAAGTTTTTTCGTTTCTTCTTCTACATCCTTTTTCCACTGACGCTCTAACACCATCTGCTGAATCATCAGGCGTTCCTCCACATCCTCAATGGATTTTAACCATACTGCATAATAAAGCGCCACACCTATACCAAATACCAACACATAAACAAGGGCTAAAAATACATATTGCTCAATCACCAAATTTAGATTATTCAAATGTGTCATCAGTGAAAAATGAATCAGTTCCATAATAATACTGCAAAATCCATAAATCACAACCAGAACCATCAGGTCATCTCTTTTTAAATCCGGCTGTCTTGGCCTTTTCGATTTTAAAAAGCTTACCACTGCCAGCATCAGTACTCTGGAAAAGACAATGAGTCCCCAGTAATTGATACTGTCCTCTTTTATGACAAATTTATCAATAATAGCAATAGAAACAAT
>JAFPAZ010000116.1 GCA_017390645.1 Lachnospiraceae bacterium | reverse complement strand
GGAAAATTACTATAAAGAAAAGGGATTTCATACCATACAGGTGAATTCAAAATCCGGTCAGGGAATGAAGAATGTAACAGGTGTCATTCAGGAGGCGTGTAAGGAAAAAATTGAAAGAGATCGAAAAAGAGGGATATTAAATCGTCCGATTCGAGCTATGATAGTAGGAATTCCGAATGTAGGAAAATCAACCTTCATTAATTCTTTTGTAAAAAAAGCCTGTGCTAAAACAGGAAATAAACCTGGTGTAACAAAAGGAAAACAATGGATTCGTATGAATAAGAATATTGAGTTATTGGATACTCCTGGAATTCTATGGCCGAAATTTGAGGATCAAAGGGTTGGACTACGTTTGGCATTCATTGGTTCCATAAAAGAAGAAATTTTAAATATAACGGAATTATCTATGGAATTAATTGACTTTTTGTGTCATAATTATAGTAGCATTTTAAACCAAAGATATGGTATCGATGAAACTCGAAATAAGGCTGAAATTTTAGAGGAAATAGCCGTAAACCGCC
This sequence comes from Lachnospiraceae bacterium, assembly GCA_017390645.1. Next base: position 2,355 of record JAFPAZ010000116.1, on the reverse strand, counting down.
AATGCAGATTAAAAGGAAATCAGATTGATTATGATAAAGCTGCGGGGATACTGATGGAGGAATTTAGAAATGGAAAGCTTGGTGCTATTACTTTGGAATTCGTAAATAAGGAGGAGAATGCAAACTAGTGAAGCTGTTTAGAAAAAAAGAAGATGTGTATTTTATGGATCAGACAGAAGAAGAGTTTTCCTTAAAAGATGAAATCGTCGATGTTATTACCTATATTGGAATTGCTTTTTTTCTTGTGGCAATTTTAATTCAGTTCGTAGTACAAAGGGATGTCGTGGATGGGGAATCCATGATGAATACCTTGCAGGACGAAGATAACATTCTGGTAGACAAGCTTACTTACCAGTTTAGTGATCCACAGCGTTTTGACGTTGTCCTTTTTCCTTATGGTGAAGGGGATGAGGAACTTTGTTTCATAAAAAGAGTCATTGGATTGCCCGGTGAAACTGTGCAAATCAGCAGGTCCGGTGATATTTTTATTGATGGTGAATTTTTGGAAGAATACTATGGATTTGAAGATATCCAACAGGACAAAAGGTATCTGGCTGCAGATGGATATACCTTGCAGGAAGATGAGTATTTTGTGATGGGGGATAATCGAAATAACAGTTATGACAGCAGACAAATCGGTGGGATAAAACGGGAAGACATTATTGGACGGGCAGTGTTCCGGATTTATCCATTTAAAAGTTTAGGGTTTATAAAATGATGGAAAGTATTAGTAATATTACAACAAAATTCAAAAATTTGACATGGGAACAGATGGATGCCTTTGTTTTGGAATATGAGAAGGATGAAAGAGCCGGCGTTCAAAAGCTGGTGGAAAAGGCGAAAAAGCAAAAAGAGGACTATCTTGCGGAATGTAACCGTACAGAAGGCATGAAGCAGTTTGAAAAACAATATTCGAATCTTTCTTATATCTGTGGGATTGATGAAGTTGGAAGAGGACCTTTGGCAGGACCTGTGGTGGCTGCAGCGGTAATTTTACCAAAAGACTGTGATATTTTGTATCTAAATGATTCCAAGCAGCTATCTGCAAAAAAAAGGGAAGAATTATACAAAGAGATTATGGATAAAGCTGTTAGTGTTGGAATCGGTATTCAGGATGAATCGGTGATTGATTCTGTTAATATTTTAAATGCAAACTACATAGCAATGCGGGAGGCCATTTCTAAGCTCACAGTAAAACCTGATGTTTTATTAAATGATGCAGTTACCATTCCAGAGGTTGATATTTTTCAGGTACCAATTATTAAAGGTGACACGAAGAGTATTTCCATTGCAGCAGCAAGTATTATAGCGAAGGTAACCAGAGATCGGATTATGGTGGAATATGATAAGATTTATAAAGAATATAAATTTGCGAAGAATAAAGGTTACGGATCGAAAGAGCATACCGAAGCCATTAAGAAGTTTGGGCCATGTCCGATTCATAGAAAAACATTTATTAAGAAATATACTAAGGATTTAGATTAAATTGAGATTATTTACGGTTTGAATCATTAAATATGGTTGTGCAGGATTATTTGTTAAATTCATTGTAACTATGTGACGATGTAAGGTTGGCGTTGTTTGTTGATTTTCCAGGTATAAGAACAGTTGAATGGGGTGAGAGATTACATGCAGATTTATAACAATCCGTTTGAAAATAAAGCGAATCGAGATAACGTCCGAAGTAATCAGACTTTGATGAAAGGATTACAGACACTTTCAAAGAATCATTCTGCTAATAACGTGAAACAGGCCTTACCGGCATTGGTAAAAGGACAAGTAATAAAAGGACTTGTCTTAGATGTTTCAAACAAGCAGGTTGTTCTTGAAATGGAAAATGGAGAAAAACTGAACGCTACTGTAAAGGAAGCAGTCGATTTAAACATTGGGGAACAATTATATTTTGAAGTAAAGGATGAATCCTCCGGTCAGATACAATTGCGTCCGCTCACTGACCCTAACATTAATCCACAAAATGCCACATTGGAGAAGGTTTTGAATTCGAATGGTCTTATGTTAAATGAAAAGAATTTATCCATTGTATCGGAATTGATGGATCAGGGAATGAATCTTGACGATACTACCATTCGAACCATTATTAGAAATTCAACGAAATTTCCGGAGGCTTCCATAAAGTCTTTGGTTTTGATGGAAAAGCTGCAATTACCGGTAAATGAAAACACTGTTTCACAATTGAATGAGTATGAAGAAGGAAATGGAATGATATTAAAGCAGACGGAAGATTTCATCAATCAGTTCTGCGAAGAATTACAGCATTGTAAAGAGACGAAAGGATTTGGAGCGGTTTCACAGAAACTGAATCAGGTTATGAAAGATGAAAATCCTTCTGTAACG
>JAFPAZ010000115.1 GCA_017390645.1 Lachnospiraceae bacterium | reverse complement strand
TTTCTTGACAAACAAGAGATAACAAGGTATAACTAGTACTAGGCATTTTGTGCTTAACTATTGAAAATAAAACATTCCAGATTAGAGGAGGAGTTCATAAAATGAACAAGGCAGAATTAGTTGCAGCAATTGCAGAAAAAACAGAATTATCTAAGAAAGATGCAGAAAAGGCTTTAAAGGCTTTCACTGACGTAGTTTCAGAAGAATTAGCAAAAGGAGAAAAAATCCAATTAGTTGGATTCGGTACTTTTGAAGTTTCTGAAAGAGCTGAAAGACAAGGAAGAAATCCTAAGAATGGTGAACCTATGACTATCGCAGCTTGTAAGTCACCTAAGTTTAAAGCAGGAAAGGCTTTAAAGGACGTTGTTAACGCTTAATTCGCTGAAATGAAGTGAGTGTCTGCATAAGTGCAGGCACTTTTTTTCTTTTTTGCGAAATTTAGGATATTTTCTGTGAAAGAAAGAGGTTTGGAGCAGAGTATGAGATTAGATAAATATTTAAAAGTATCACGTATCATTAAAAGACGTACCGTAGCCAATGAAGCCTGTGATGCAGGAAGAGTTATGGTAAATGGCAATGTTGTCAAGGCATCTTATAATGTAAAAGAAGGGGATGTTTTGGAAATCCAGTTTGGAAATAAAACAGTAAAAGCAGAAATTTTATCTGTGCAAGAAACCGTAAAGAAAGACGAAGCAAAAGAGATGTTCCGGTATTTGTAAAAGTGTAAGTGCAGATTCATCCTTACTTTTTTTGTGAACAGTAAGGATGAATACTTTTTCTAACACCTTCATATATTCTTATAACGAAACTATGGAAGGTAGATAGAAAATGGATGAGAGATATTTGCCCAAAAATCACAGAGTAAGTATTAACCGAAGAGAAACCGGAAATATAAGCGGAGTACTAGAAGTGGTAAGCTTTGATACAGCACAAATAGTGTTAAGTACGGAAGAAGGCGGACTGAACATTAAGGGAAGTGGTTTGCATGTGACAAAACTTACTCTGGAAAAGGGAGAAATTGAGATTGACGGACATATTGACAGTCTGACATATACTGATAAAAAACAGGAAGAAAAGTCCCAGGAAGGATTGTTTGGGAGATTATTCCGATGATACTTGCATTGCACCAGACGGTGTATGAAGAATGGAACTTAATTTTTATCAGTCTGTTTTTAGGAGCATTTTTAGTAGCGGTATATGATATATTCCGAATATTACGAATTTTGATCAAACATAAGAATATTTTTGTACATATTCAGGATTTTTTCTTTTGGACTTTTGCAACGATTTTTATTTATTATATTTATTATCAGTATTATTATGGACAAATCAGAGCATTCTTTCTTGTCTTTATGTTATTAGGGGCCTTCCTTTATGCAAATACCCTGAGTCGTTTTTTGCTGTTTTTTGTAAATACATTAAAAAATAGATTGAAAAAAGTTCGAAAAAAGGGTAAAATGAAAAGAAATCAAAAAGTTTCGAAATAGAAGGTGAATGAATGAGATTGGAAAGAAAAAAAGTTGGAAAACAGTTTAAAATCAGCGCATTTTGTTCTTTATTTGTGGCGGTTTTATTAGCTGTTTTGCTAGGTATAAAAGGAAGACAGCTGACAGAAGAAAGTAAGGCTTATGCAGCTACGAAGGAAAAGCTGGAGGCAGAGATTATAGAACAGGAAGAAGAAGCGAAAGAAATAGAAGAACTAGGGAAATACGTTCAGACGAAAAAATACATAGAAGAAACAGCCAGAGAAAAATTAGGTCTTGTATATCCGGATGAGATTATCATTAAGTCGAAATAAGACGAGGGTTCGCCATAGAATGCGACAAAATTTTTATCAAAAAAATAATATAATCAAGAGAATTTCACAGCTTGCATAGCAAAATGTGAAGTTCTCTTTTTTTTGATAAAAGTCCGTCAAAGAAAAAGTAGTGCACACGGATTTTATCCATGATGATAATTTGCATGAGAGAAAGGAAGGTTAAAGTGAAATCAGGAAAAAAAGATTTATGTTTCAATGCACTTTTAGCAGGATTGCTTTCCACCATTGAAGTGGTTGGTATCAATCCTTTCGGTATGGGTTTTATGGCAGCTTTGGTTATAGAAAGGGAACTATCATTACTTGGCTTTTTGATGTTTATATTAGGTATGGGATACCATCAGGGAATTTTTATGGTATGTCTGCAAAGTATTATAATGTTGGGATTTTTCTTTCTTTATGAAGGAATCAAAGGCAGACAGAGCAAAGCATATTTTCTTTTGTCGTTTTTGACACTCTTTATTCAGATAATGGCAAAAATGATAACAGGAACAGAAAAAATTTCTGTCACCAAGATTCTTTTTGGAACCATCCTTACTAGTGTGTGTTGTATCATGTTTAAAGAAAGTCTGGAGGGAAGAAGAAAAGAAAAAAACCTTTTGGAAATGGGGGCTAGGGAATTAACTGGTAATCTAATCCTTTTAAGTTGTGTTTTGGGCGCATTGCCGGGAAAAGTGGGAGAAATCTACATATTAACATCAGTAGGGTTTTATTTGCTTTTAGTATTTGGATATCGTTATGGAGTAAGAGAAGGAGCCCTAATTGGGGCGGTCTGTGGTATGGTGGTATCCTATCGATATGGAGAAATTGGATTATTGGGAGCTTTCGTTCTATTGGCAATAGCAGCAGGTATTGGACGGGAATTAAAAAAAAGCGGAAGTATTCTTGCTACCATGGCTGCATTTATATTGTTAGGGATATATTATGATGAATCCATTTTTCAGGTAGGGATGATTCGAGGAGCTTTTAGTGGAGTGATTGTTTTCTTGTTTACCCCAAAAGCCTGGATAGAAAAAATAGATTACGATGGATTTCAGGTGGATAATGTGATTACCAATGAAATGAATCGGATGCAGCAGATAAGAATGGAAGAGCTTGCAGAAGGATTTTTGGCATTGGGAAAAAGTATTTCAGTAAAACAAAAACGGAGAAACCGGTTAAAACAGCAGGAATTTGTTTCTGTTATGGAGGAAGTTTCCGGGGGACTTTGTGCTTCCTGTGAGAATTATACAGAATGCTGGAGTGAAAATTCATTCGATACCTATCGTGCAGGCTACAGTATTTTAGGCGCATTAGAGGAAAATGGAGATTTGAAAGAAGAAGATATTCCAAAAGATTTTATGGAACAATGTCAGCATTTGGATTATTTTATTATGGAAACAAATAGAAATTATGAAACTGCAAAAAGAGATTTGTGGTGGAAAAACAGAATGCTGGAGGGACAAGAGGCCATTGCTGCAGAAATAACCAAAGTTGGGCAAATGATGGAAGAAATCGGAAGTACCATGTATGTTCCAATGAAACAAAAACGAGGGTTAGAAAGAAAAGTAGTACAAGCCTTAAAAAAGGAAGGAATCAGCATTCGGAAAATTATGATTGCAGAAAAAAAAGGAAGAAAAGAACTCTATTTTGAAGGAAAAACCCTTTTTGACGGGATTATTATGACAAAGGATATTAAAAAACTGCTTTCTAAAGTCATGAATGTGCCAATGAAGGAAAGTAATTACACCAATCGTATGATAACAAAGGAATATCAGCTTTTTCGTTTTTGTCAGGATGCCAATTATTATTATTTGAGAGGAATTGCAAAAAAAACAAAGGAAGGAGAAGGAATTTCGGGAGATAATTTTTCGATTGTAGACAGTGAAAACGGAAAAACATATCTTTTACTTTCCGATGGTATGGGAAGTGGATTAGAGGCTTCTTTAGAAAGTGGAAAAGTCATTGAGGTTATGGAACGATTATTAGAAGCCGGATTTTATGTACCTTCTGCTTTAGGGCTTATGAATTGCCTGGCAGGGGTGGGAAACAAAGAAGATATGTTTACGACCTTGGATTTTTGCGAAATAGATTTGTTTACAGGAATGATATCTATCATCAAGGCAGGCGCAGCTTCTACTTTTATTAAAAGGGAAAATATGGTTGAATTAATTCAATCTACAAATTTTCCACTGGGTGTAATGGAAGAAAATGAGCTGGAGCAGGTGGAAAAAAAGCTTTATGATGGGGATATGCTGATTTTTATCAGCGACGGAATTACAGATTGTATTGAGGAGGACAAAGAAAATTGGATGAAGGACACGATCTTAAAGATAAAAAGTAAAAATCCACAGGAAATGGCAGATGAATTAATGGAACAGGTATTAGAACAGGGAAACCAGAAAGTAAGGGATGATATGACGATTTTAGTCGTGGGTATCTGGAAAAAGTAAGATGTCAGCATGATTCAGAGGTGGTTTTTTGTTTTGGAAAACGAATTTCCATGCAGAAACCAATACGTCACTGTTCACGTGTGAACAGTGACCAGTAACGTAACAGTTTCATCTGGTATCATAAAGAATGACTTGTATCTGAAATGTATTTGTTGTATGATATATCTTAGGTAAAAATTGTGAATGAAAGCTGGCAGATTTAGAAGAATGATCCGAAACTGCCAAAGAAGGATGCAGTTATGATTACGAGGGTTGAAGAGTATATCAGGAATCATCAGATGATTCAAAAAGGGGATAAAATTGTGATAGGCATATCGGGAGGAGCAGACTCTATATGCCTTTTTCATGTGTTATTTTTACTGAAAGAAAAATGGAAGTTAACTTTGATACCGGTTCATATCAATCATAATCTAAGACAAACGGCGAAACGGGACGAAAATTTTGTAAAAGCTTTTTGCGAAGAAAAAGGGTGTAAGGTACGGATTTTTTCGGAACAGATAGAAGAATATGCAAATGAGAAAAAAATTTCTTTGGAAGAAGCAGGAAGAGAATACCGGTATCATGTTTTTAAGGAAACGTTAAGAATGGAACACGCAGATAAGATTGCAGTGGCTCATCATGAGAATGATGTGGCGGAAACCTTTTTATTTCATAGTATCAGGGGCAGCAGCATACAAGGATTAGGGGCAATTCAGCCTAAGAATCAGGAGATTATCCGTCCTCTTCTTTGCGTGACAAAAAAGGAAATTGAGCATTATTTACGGCAAAATCATTTAGAATGGATGGAGGATGAAACCAACCGGGACAACCATTATAGTAGGAATAAACTGAGAAATCAGGTGATTCCTGTGTTGGAAGAAATGAATCCAAAAGCAGTAGAGCATATCGCAAATTGTGCCAAAGATTTGCGGGAAATGAATGAATATATAAAGGCGGAAGCAAAGAAGGCATTCGAAATTTGTGTAAAAGAAAGTGGTGAGGGGCTTTTGCTTTTAGAACAACCATTTTTTGTCCTTCCGGATGTCTTAAAAAGGGAAGTCATTAAATTAATTTATGAAAATTTTGTGAAATCCTTGAAAAATATAGGCAGAATACATTATGATATGGTATTAGAGACCTTTTCATATCAAACAGGTGGAAAAAGGGAACTTCCAGATAAAATTATGTGGGTTCGGGAACCCCTTGGTATATATTTTTCAAAAACAGGCAATACTCCAGAAAAAATAGAAAAAGTTTGGATAAATATGGAAGAATCTAACCCTATATGGATAAAATTTAATGGAATGGATATAAAACTGGAGCTGCTAAAAAATAAGAATGAAGAAATTTTAAAAAAAACGTATACGAAAATGTTTGATTATGATAAAATAGTAGGCAAACTTTGTTTTCGAGGTTTTGAAGAGGGAGATTACTTTATTCTGAATACTGCCAAGAATAAGAAGAATCTCAGGAGATATTTTATTGATGAAAAAATACCTGCGAAAGACAGAAACTTTATACCGCTGCTCGCAGAAGAAAGTCATATTTTATGGGTGTTAGGAAAGCGAATCAGCGAGTATTATAAAGTAACAAAAGAAACAAAAAGAATTTTGCAGGTTGAAGTTTTAGGACTACCAGAAAAAATGATGAGCAAAGGACAAGGATGAAAGAGAAAATAGTATGAGTGAGACAATAAAGGTACTTATATCAGAAGAAGAAGTAAATCAAAAAATTCGGGAAGTAGCAGCACAGATTTCTAAGGATTATGAAGGAAAGCAGATACATTTGATCTGCGTATTAAAAGGTGGTGTTTTCTTTACCTGTGAACTGGCAAAGAGATTAACCGTTCCTGTTAGTATGGATTTTATGGCAGTTTCTAGTTATGGAGATTCTATGCAGTCTTCGGGAAATATTGTAATTAAGAAGGATTTGGATGAATCCATAGAAGGAAAAGATGTGATTTTAGTAGAAGATATCATTGATTCAGGAAACACATTAAGCAGACTGATTCCTGAGTTGTTGAAAAGAAATCCGAATTCTTTTAAGGTGTGTACCTTATTAGATAAGCCGGACCGCAGAGAACAGCAGGTGGATGTAAGTTATACCTGTTTTGAAGTTCCGGACGAATTTGTAGTTGGATATGGATTAGATTACGCTCAAAAATACCGTAATCTTGCATATATAGGTGTGGTGACGAAGGAATAGTTGTTACGATGGTATGTGACGGTGCTGAATCATTTGTAATTGTTCGCCCGTGAGCAGTAACGATAATTTCTTTTGAGCCAAATGGAAATGAAAGGAGAAAAAAATTGAATAAAAGCATGAAATCAAGTTTTGTGTTCTGGCTGTTTATGTTTGGAGTCATTGCATTAGCACTTTGGGGGGCTGAAAAAGCTGCCGGAATCAGTGATGAAACTTACACATATCAGAATTTCCAGGATGATTTGGCACAAGATAGAATTAAAACAATCATTGTAAGCCAAAACAGTGAAGTACCGACAGGTGTTGTTCGGGTTACAATGAAAAATGGAACAAAGCATAGTTTTTATACCTCAGATGTAAACGATGTTTACGGTATTTACTTAACCAGCGGGGAACAAACAGCAGATTTCCGCATGGATGATGTAAAACGTCCGGGTATATTGTCTAAGATATTGCCATATCTGATTGCAATTTTTGCCATGATACTGATATTTATGTTGTTATCAGCACAAAGCAGTGGTGGTGGCGGAAGTAAGATGATGAACTTCGGAAAAAGCCGTGCGAAACTGGAAAATGATCCAAAGAAACGTGTTACTTTTGATAAGGTAGCAGGTTTACATGAGGAAAAAGAAGAATTACAGGAAATTGTAGAATTTCTTAAGAATCCTCAAAAGTTTATGGATGCAGGTGCTAGAATTCCAAAAGGTGTTTTATTAGAAGGTCCTCCGGGAACTGGTAAGACATTGCTGGCGAAAGCAGTAGCCGGAGAGGCAGGTGTTCCATTCTTTAGTATTTCCGGTTCTGATTTTGTTGAAATGTTTGTTGGTGTGGGTGCTTCTCGTGTAAGAGACTTATTTGAGGAAGGAAAAAGAAACGCACCTAGTATTATTTTCATTGATGAAATCGATGCTGTGGCAAGACGAAGAGGTTCTGGTCTTGGCGGTGGACATGATGAAAGAGAACAGACATTGAATCAGATGCTGGTAGAAATGGATGGTTTTGGTGTAAATGAAGGAATCATTGTAATCGCAGCAACTAACCGTGTAGATATTTTAGATCCTGCGATTTTAAGACCAGGAAGATTCGACCGTAAGGTTTATGTTGGCTGTCCGGATGTGAGAGGAAGAGAAGAAATTCTTAAGGTTCATATTAAGGATAAGTCTTTAAGTGAAGATATTGATTTGGGAGAAATTGCAAGAATTACCACAGGATTTTCTGGTGCAGATCTTGAAAACTTAATGAATGAAGCTGCGATATTAGCTGCAAGAGACGACCGTAAGTTTATCAAAAAGGATGATGTGGATGCTGCCTTCATTAAGGTGGGGATTGGTACAGAAAAGAAGAGTCATCTGGTTTCAGAAAAAGAGAGAAAGATTACTGCTTACCATGAAACAGGTCATGCTATTTTGACTCATGTTTTACCTGAAGCAGGCGCGGTTATGGCAGTTTCTATTATTCCAACCGGTCAGGGAGCCGCTGGTTATACCATGCCAATTCCGAGTAATGATCTTTTTAATTCAAAGGGCAAGATGTTACAAAAAATTAAGGTCAATTTAGGTGGACGAATCGCAGAAGAAATTATTTTTGATGATATTACTACCGGAGCTTCTGCAGATATTCGCAATGCTACGTCTATTGCCAGATCCATGGTTATGGATTACGGTATGTCAGATGAGTTAGGTTTAATTCATTATTCCAATGGCGAAAGCGATGAAGTATTCCTAGGCAGAGATTTGGGTCACCAAAGAAGTTATGGTGAAAATGTACAAAGTATCATTGACCGTGAAATTAAAAAGATCATCGATGAATGTTATCAGGATGCAAAGAGAATTATCTTAGAACACATGGATATCATGCATCGTTGCGTAGAGTTATTATTAGAAAAAGATAGAATTGACGGTCCTGAATTTGAAGCCTTGTTTGAAGACAAAAATGAAGTCATATAAGGTTGATGTCAATAAAAATGTTCAAAAAAGCGGTGTGATTAGATAAAATCACATCGTTTTTTTTCTCTACAAAAAATTTTGTTGTATTTATGCACAAGAAAAACTGTAAATTTTTTAATTGTTTATGCACACTTTTCGATAGACTTCGTATATAATAATACTCGTAACCCCCCAATACATTATATAGTTTTTTGCTACACCCCATAAGTAACAAAAATACCTTCTCCAAAAAAGGACAGCGATCGGTAGCTGTCCTTTTTTACGTTGTATGTATCAGAAACCATATACGAAGTCATAGGATTCGGATATAAGAGGTCAAAATGATGTTCCTGTGGGAACAAAAAATTACTTTTTTGCTGTAAAAACAATATAACTTTGTTCTTGCACATTTTACGTTTCTGTTATAAGATATTAGTATATTTTGTGTTGCTGTTCAAAAAATGAACGGTAACTATTTTTTGTAGCAAGGGGAAAGGTTTCTTGACATAGGGAATACACTTTGTTCGGTTACTAAGAACAGACCAGAAAGAACAGGAGGAAAGGTCCACAGCCTAAACAAAATATGAACCTGAATTATTATTTTAACCAGCTTACAAAAGCAGAAAAGAATACCATTTATGCATTTACTACAAAGCCTCTGTTAAATAAACATGCTTTGTTTTCTGATAATTCAAAGTATTATATGAATCCGAGCGAGCCTGAATTAGGCGAAGATGTAACAGTGAAGTTCCGTACTGCTAAGGATAATGTGGATGCGGTATATGTAGTGCATTCCGGACAAAAGGATTTAATGAAAAGATGTACATCAGATAAATTGTTCGATTATTATGAAAGTGTGATTCCGGCGAAGGAAGGAATTACAGAATATTATTTTGAAATACATTCCGGAAGACTTGTGTGTTTTTATAATAAAAAAGGTGTTTCAAAAGACTTAGAAACATTTTATAATTTTAAAATTTCTCCTGGATATAAGACTCCGGATTGGGCGAAGGGAGCAGTTTTTTATCAGATTTTTGTAGACCGTTTTTATAATGGTGACCCGGCTAATGATGTAGTGGACCGGGAATATATTTATATTGATGAACCTGTAAATAAGGTAAAAGATTGGAATAAGTATCCTGCAACCATGGGAGTTCGTGAATTCTATGGTGGAGATTTGCAGGGTGTTTTGGATAAATTGGATTATCTAGAAGATTTGGGAGTAGATGTTATCTATTTTAATCCTATTTTTGTATCTCCGTCGAATCATAAATATGATATTCAGGATTATGATTATATTGATCCTCACTTTGGTGTGCTTTTGTATGATCAGGGTGAGCCACTGGCTGAAGGTGTAAAAGAAAATAAACATGCTACAAAATACATTTCCAGAGTAACAGATAAGAGAAATTTAGAGGCCAGTAATGAATTTTTTGTAAAAGTAGTAGAAGAAATCCATAAGCGTGGAATGAAAGTTATTTTAGATGGTGTATTCAATCATTGTGGTTCCTTTAATAAGTGGCTGGATAAAGAATTGATTTATGAAAATCAAAAGGGATATGATAAGGGGGCCTATGTGGATCCGGAAAGTCCTTATCGCAGTTTCTTCCGTTTCCACAGTGGAGATAATAAGGTTCCCTATGATAATTCCTATGATGGCTGGTGGGGACATGACACCTTGCCAAAGTTAAATTATGAAGAATCACCAAAGCTTTATGAATATATTATGCGGATTGCAAGAAAATGGGTATCGCCTCCATATAACGTGGATGGTTGGCGTTTAGACGTAGCCGCAGATTTAGGTCACTCACCGGAGTATAATCATCAGTTCTGGAGAGATTTTAGAAAGAACGTAAAAGAAGCAAATCCGAATGCCATTATTTTGGCTGAACATTATGGAGATGCAGGTGCATGGCTGGAAGGCGACCAGTGGGATACTGTTATGAACTACGATGCTTTTATGGAACCACTTACATGGTTTTTAACTGGTGTGGAAAAGCATAGCGATGAATTTAGAGGAGATTTGTTAGGAAATGATGCTTCCTTCTTCTCAGCAATGCGTCACCATATGTCTCGTTTCTATCAGCAATCATTGTTAGTAGCTATGAACGAACTTTCCAATCATGACCATTCTAGATTTTTAACCAGAACCAATCGTAGGGTGGGACGTACTCATAATTTAGGACCGGAAGCTGCCAATGAAAATGTAAATAAAGGTATTTTAAGAGAAGCCGTTATGGTTCAGATGACCTGGCCTGGAGCACCGACGATTTATTATGGCGACGAAGCTGGTGTTTGTGGATGGACTGACCCGGATAATCGTAGAACTTATCCATGGGGTAAGGAAGACAAGGAATTAATTGCTTTCCATAAGGACATTATAAAGATTCATAAGGAAAGTGAAGCTTTAAAATATGGTAGTATTAAGTTCTTGTTAGGAAGTTTCAAAGTTATCAGTTATGGCAGATTTGCAGATAATGATAAATATGTTGTGGCATTGAATAACAATTATGAAGAAGTAGAATTAGAACTTCCGGTATGGAAGATTGGTATTACTTCTGATGAAAAAGTGGTGCAGTTAATGAAGACCACAGAAGAAGGATATACCATGGAACCGGTGGAATATGAAGTAGTAGACAACAGCATTAAAGTGAAAATGCCGAAGATTTCTTCGCTGGTATTGAAGGCTGTAAAGAAGTAAGACATCGTATACACATAGGGAAATGTGAAAATTGATTTAAAAGATGGGTTAAGAAATCCATAGAATTTAGCCGGGATGATTCAAGATGTGTAAAAACATGAATCATTCCGGTTTTATATTAAAATCATGTTTTGGTCTTAAAACTATAGAGTGGAAGACTTGGACTGGTTTTGTTTTCGTGGAAGAATCGTTTTAATTTATAATAGAATCATTTCACTTCATAAAAGAGTGATTTCACTTCACAAATGAATTGTATTGATTCGAGAAAGAATCGTTTCAATTTTTATGAAAGTTTAAAAAATTAAAAAAAAATACTTGCATTTTGGATTCATATCGTATATAATTTATAAATGTCAGATGTGACATGGATGGATTCCCGAGCGGCCAAAGGGGGCAGACTGTAAATCTGTTGTCGACGACTTCGAAGGTTCGAATCCTTCTCCATCCATTCGTACAAAGTAGTTGTACGAAGTATTTACATACTTGCCGGCGTGGCGGAACT
>JAFPAZ010000114.1 GCA_017390645.1 Lachnospiraceae bacterium | reverse complement strand
TCATTTCTGATAACTTCAAATTCAGGATGGATAAATTCAACGCTCATTAGTATGCACCTTCCTTTACTTTCACAATTACAGGTTCGCCACCGGCAGGAGACCAGATATTTTCGGCATTTGGTTCCATGGTACGGATTGCTGCTTCTTCACTGGCAATGAATACCTTGTCATCCTTTTCACCGACAACCATGGAACGCAGTTTCAGACGGTCATTTAGAGCCATTAAACCACCATCAAATCCCAGTACAATAGAAAACGGACCGGTTACCAGAAGACTAGGGAACATGGTTCTAAGATAAGTATGTTTTTTTTGGTCTTCCAAATCTGTTTTTGCGGCAATGGTACTCCAGAAAGGAGCGGCGATTACACTTGCTGCTTCGCCCAGTGTAAGTCCCTGTACACGGAGAAGGTAGTCCATAATATATGTTATAACCTCGGTATCCGTCTGAAGGGTACATTTGTAGCCGAACATTTCAATAAATCGGCGGTTAGCGTCATAGGAAGATATTTCTCCGTTATGTACGATAGAATAGTCAAGCAATGTAAAGGGATGAGCACCGCCCCACCAGCCGGGAGTGTTAGTAGGATAGCGCCCGTGTGCTGTCCAGGAATATCCTTCATACTCTTCCAGTTTATAAAATACACCGACATCTTCCGGGAAGCCTACTGCCTTGAAGGTTCCCATATTTTTACCGCTGGAAAAAACGTAGGCTCCGGACATTTCTGTGTTGATTTTCATAACGGTTCTTGCGACAAATTCTTTCTCATCTAACTGCATGGATGCTAACATGGATTTCAGAGGTGACACGAAATATCTCCATATGATAGGTTCATCTGTGATAGCGGGAATCTTACGTGTAGGGATAATTTCGGATTGCACAATCTCAAATCGTTCTTTTAAGAAAGCTTCACAGTCTTTTCGTGTGGCACGGGAATCAAAAAACATATGTAAAGCATAGAAATCCTTATATTCAGGATAAATGCCGTAAGCAGCAAAACCACCACCCAGTCCATTAGAGCGATCATGCATGGGTTTCATGGAATTGGTAATCATTTCACCGGACATTTTATTTCCATCCTTGGAAATCACTGCTGCAATAGCACATCCGGAAGGGATTCGTACTTGACCTTCGATTTTCATATATCATACCTTCCTTTCAGGATAATAAAAAAGCAAAGGTGTTCATTTCGTGGGTAGATAAGTTTCTACTCAAAAAATGAACACCTTTGCTCACTTGTACTATTTATACCCCTAATGAGAGATTTTGTCAATTATTAATTTAAAATGGTTTTACCTTATTAAGTAATATTTTTTGTGTGTAAAGTGATAAAGGGAAAATTTATACATGAATTTAACTTCGATTTGGTAACGGATTTTACATCGGTTTGTTATGCTTTTATTGTCGACAGAAAAAAGATTAAAAGAAGATATGCAACAATCGTTGCATGAAAGGATAGGTGTTTATGAAAGAAAAAAATAACCAGATTAGTATGGTTGTGTTTGATTGGGCAGGAACTACAGTGGATTATGGTTCATCTGCACCGATGGAAGTATTTAAAATGGTTTTTGATGAGGCGGGGATTAATCTTACTCGAAGTGAAATTAACGGACCTATGGGAATGGAGAAAAAGGCACACATTCGTTCATTGTTATCTCTGGATACAGCGAAAAGTCAGTGGGAAGACAAGTATAACAGAGAATGGACTGAGGATGATGTGGAAGACCTTTATGTAAAGTTTGAAGAAAAGCTTTATGAAGTGGTTGCAAGCTACAGCGCACCGATCGATGGCGTGATAGAGACTGTAAATAGTCTTCGTGAAAGAGGTATCAAAATTGGTTCTACAACAGGCTATAACAATCAGATGATGACTAAGGTGATTCCGGCAGCTAAAGAGCAGGGATATGAACCGGACTGTATTGTAACACCGGATATTACAGGATTAGGCAGACCTACACCATTTATGTTGAATGAATGTATGAGAGTATTAAATGTATATCCGCCTAAAAAGGTTGTTAAGGTAGGAGATACGATTACGGACATTCATGAAGGGAAAAATGCAGGGGCATGGAGCATAGGAATTCTTGTAGGTTCCAATTTGTTAGGACTGACCAAGGATGAATATGATAGTATCCCGGCAGCAGAGCTTGACGTATTAAAGGATATGACTACAAAGAAATATTTGGAAGCAGGT
>JAFPAZ010000113.1 GCA_017390645.1 Lachnospiraceae bacterium | reverse complement strand
TTTTTTATTTTTTTTAATTTTTTTATATTTATATCCGTTACTTTTCCCTCAGTAACCCTCTATGCTGCAAGAAGATATGGCATGAATCAAAAATAATCCGAGATAATTCACGGCCCTCATCATAAAAATATGGTTATACAAGTTTCCTTGCTAATAACCATATTTCTATGATGAAAGATCGTTTGACGTAGCTTGTAAACAGGTGACACTTATCCTTCAGTAAGAATGTTCTTAAGCAATTCCTGCACTTCCTCTATCCCTACTCCATTCGTTTCAATATCATAATATACATCCTCATATTTAAATTCGGTAAAAAACGTATTTTCATATTGATATACCATAATTTCTATTCCATATACATTAGAAACTTTAGGATTTTTACACTCAAAAAAACAGTCTCTTAACGGTTGTTCAAAGGAACAGAGGGCAATAGTAATGCTACCACTGTTTTCTGTCTGATATTCAAACACATAATCGTGCATCCGGTAATCTTCCTCTAATCCGGAATCTTTATATCCCCGGGTAGATAAGGAATAAAAATCCAACAGACTCCACTTTGCAGGAACTTTTAAAATAAAATCATCGTAAGAAATTCCCATTAATGTATGAAAGTCATTTAAAACCATCTGCCAGACATCATAGGGCAACTTCTGGAAAAATTCATATTGCACATCCATATCCATGGAAACCGGCGGATTTTTTAGTTGATTTAACACCAATACAACTGAAACATCCTCTTCCTTTTTTCCACTTGGCTCACTAGTACTATTTTCTTCTGTGGAATTTGTGCTGGTACCATCTAACTCTTCCGTTGGATTTTGAGAAGTACTGTCAATCACTTCCGTTGGGCTTGAAAAAGTTCCACCTGACTTGTCCTCTGAATTTTTTGAACCTTTTCCTTTTGGCATCTTTATGAAAACGACAGCAGCCACAAGGAATACCACAACACAAGCCACACGGCTACCCCATACTTTCCATGGAATTGTCTTTTTCGTCCTATCCTCCGAAACATCTGCAAATTCAGCAATATGTTCCTCACTGATATTTCCAAGCAGTTCTAGTAACGTTTCCTTCCTCATATTTCATATCCCCTTTCTTCTAAATATGTTTTCATCTGTTTTCGAATCCGGTTCAAAGTGACAGATACATTATTTTGGCTCATATGAAACTGTTTTGCCAATTCCGGAACCGGCTCCATATACCAATATCTTCGTACAAACAACCCTCGTTTTTGTTTGGAAAGTCCACTAAGAAACGTATCAATTTCTTTTTGTAATTCTTTTACTGCCACCTGTTGTTCGATATCATCCTTACCGGATACCATATCCCTTAATTCCTCTAACACCAGTTCCATTTCCCCTTTTCCCCTCTTCCCTGCATGATTGTACTTATACTTATTAATAGATAAATTCCTTGTTATCTTACCAAGAAATGTGGACAACATACTCGGCCTGTGTGGCGGCATGGAATTCCACGCGGAAAGGTAGGTATCATTAACACATTCTTCTGCATCCTCCCAGTTTCCTAATATATTTAGAGCAATGGAGTTACAATACCTTCCATATTTTTCTGATGTGGCTGGAATCGCTTCATTGCTCCTGTCCCAGTATAACTGAACTATCTTACTATCCTCCAAGGAAATCCCCCCTACTTCATTTGTATTTTTATCCTCAATGATTCAGATACAGCATTTTGATTTCACTTTATCATAAAACATTATTGTTTCAAAATGATTCCTTCACTCTTATACACAACATTTCATTTAGATTCTTACACTGTTTTCCAAAATAAATAAAAAATCATGATATTTTTGATATCTTAACCTATACTTAAAAGAGCCTTTGCAACTTAAAAGTTGCAAAGACTCCATTTCCCAATATTGCTATCAACACTCAGCCAATCAATACATTCTTTCCTTCAAAGGCAAAACCATACTTTCGTATCTTTTCCTTTGGGATTCCCTTGGAAACCAAGGTTGTTTCATACTGTTTTTCCTCTATCTGATTAAGTGCTGAGGCGAGCGTGTCTTCCAAAGAATTCTCTTTTTTCGCATTGAATACTTTAAATTCAATGATAATGGCATCATCCTGTTCCGGTTTTACAGGTTCTAACATAATGTCATATCTTCCAAATCCACTTTCCCGGTTAGAAGTCATACAATAACGTCCTTTCAAATCTACCAGAAGACCTAACACGAAACCATGATAAAACCGTTCCGGCTGGGCTTTCTTAGAAACTCTTTTTCCTGTGTCAAAATAACTAAATATTTCACAAGAAAGCTCATTGATATACTCATTCATTTCATCCACATCACCTAAAAGCATTGCAGTGATAAAATGATTATAATTTTCCCTCTCACTTCCAAACCAGTCACTAATCATAGACTCAAACATAAGCAGAACTTCTTTATTCGTTATGGCTAATTCATAATTCGGTCTTCTTTCTACTTTTACCATATCTTCATAATCCAGAATTTTCAAATATCCACTTGCCACAAGCAGACTCCAGATAGCATCCTGGTTACGATCCAGCTGGTTATATACAATCTGCTCATCAATAGAGCAAATCAAATGCTCCCCTTTTAATAACTGTTCCATGGACTGTTTAATAGTTCCGCCACCTTCCCGAATCAGCTTTCCCACCAGACTATTAGAACTGGTATTCGCCCAGTAAGTTGCATACTTACCTTTATTCAAAAAATTAAGGATGGACCATGGATTATAGATATCTTCCTGCTCGCCAAACACAAATCCATCGTACCATTTCTTCACATTTTCTTTTTCTTTTTCCAATCCACACACATCCAATGCATAAAATACTTCCTCCTCAGTAAAACCAAAAGCTGTGGTATATTTATTAGATGTGGTAGTTACTACTTCCAAATTATTCAAATCTGAAAAAACCGATTCTTTCGAAACTCTGGTAATTCCGGTCATAATTGCTCTTCCCATGTAAGGATTAGTTTTAAAGGTAGCGTTAAACAGGCTTCGGGTAAAAGCTACCATTTCCTCCCAAAATCCATGAATATACGCTTCCTGCATAGGAGTATCATACTCATCAAGAAGAATAATCGGCTTTTTACCGTAATAGCGTGTGAGATAATCAGATAAACGGTTCAATGCAATGGTAGCATCTGCATCATCCATATCTACATTCACACGTTTAAAATATTCCTTCTCTGTTTCATATAATAATTCACCCTCCAACAAGTAAGAATGTTTCGCATATAGTTCTGTCAACTGTTGACATATCTTTTTCCGTGTTATATGGTAATTGGTTTCTTTTATCCTTGCAAAGGAAAGACTAATCACAGGGTAAGTTCCCTGTAGTTTCTGATATTTTTCTTCCTCCCAGATGGAAAGTCCTTCAAACAAATCTCCTCTTCCTGAGTAATCCACGGAGAAAAATTCTTCCACCATACTTATATTTAACGTTTTCCCAAAACGACGTGGTCGGGTAATTAAGGTAACATTGTCGTTACTTTCCCACCATTCCTTGATAAATGAGGTTTTGTCAATGTAAAAATTATGATTCTCCCGTAATTCCAAAAAATCCTGTATTCCAATTCCTACTGTCTGTCTTATATTGGTCATATCCATTCACTCCCTTTCAAACTCCCTCTTATTATGGTTAGTATAATGGATTTCCTTTTAAAATGCAACAAAACTCTAAATCTCTCCGCTTCTCTTTTATTTGTATCTTTTATTCCTTTACTCTTATACACAACATTTATATTACATTCTTACAATCAAACCATAAACTGTTGCTTTCCCAATATCATCTCCAGCCTTGACTGATAAGCTCGTCCGACCGCCACCTGTCTACCTACAATTTTTATATATTTCGATGTTTTATCATAATTTTCAATATATTTTATATTTACAGCAATACCTCGATGACATTGAACAAAACCACCCTTATCTCCTATCTGTTCTGATAACTTTACATCAAACAAAAACAAAGTAAATAGACACTCTACCTATATAAAAAATAACTACGCAGCTTCCATTCATTTCGGCAGTTCCGTTATCAATGCTTCCGCCACTCCGATGTCTAACGAAAAAGAATTCTACATTATCATTTATCTTTTTTGTTTTGTTTGTATTGCAGTGGTAATGAAGTTCTGGATTATCCTCTATGCAAACGGATTTACCGATTCCGACATCCGAAATATTATCCTACATGAAAATTTATTTAAAATGGTATTTCCGCTTATGCTTTCCTGTGGATATATGGTATCAACGATGTCTGGTACCGGTCTGGATAAATC